>CBFCZJ010000154.1:0-8330 GCA_965602445.1 uncultured Desulfobacterales bacterium
TTGCAGACCGTGCAGATGGCCGTCAGCCTCAGCCGCCGGATATCGATGTCCCGCCCCTTCATTTTCTGGTAGACGCGGTCGACCCGCTTGGCCAGGGCATGGTAGGCGCCGTCATAGGGGCATTCCTCGCCGCAGGACATCAGGATGATTCCTGCGATGCCCTTGTCGAAGCAGTCGAGGTAAAACTGCTCGGGAAAGAGCACCGGGGCCTTCACCCGAAGGATGTAGACATTGGCCGGATAACTGGAATGGGCCTGTCCCACCGAGTCAGCGCCCGGGTAGGCACAGCTTTCCGTGGCCAGGATCAGAATCTTGCCTTCTTTTTCCCTGGGGACCTGAGCTGACATGAGCTGTCCATTTCTCCTGGTTGGCGGTCTTCCATTTTTTAAGAGGGCGAGGAGAGATGGTGAACCTCCCCTCGCACTCCGCCAAAGGCCTTTTCTCTTCTGCAACGCTGCAAGAAGATGTTTACTTGGCTCTGCGTAGAAAGTGCTTGTCGTAGCCGTCGGCCGGCAATACGCCGAGGTAGTCGTGGCCGACCTTGTTCGCCCAGGCCGGAATGTCGTTACGGGTGCCGGAATCATTGGAGTAGACTTCCAGGATTTCTCCCACTCTGACCTTGCCGATGCCTTTTTTGGCCTCCAGCAGCGGACCGGGACAGGCGCTGCCTCTGGCATCAACGGTGCTGCTGGCTTCAATGGTGTTCAGATTGACTTCGGACATGGTGACCTCCTTGGGTGAGTTAGCGTTCAGTGCCTGGGTTGCTCATCTTCTCGCTCGGGGTGGCCTCTGTGCTGACTTTTCGGATGCGAATCCTGCAAAAATCCACCTCTTCGCAAATTTCTTCCACCCTGTGGGGAAACCGCTGCAGCAGTTGATCGATTTCCTGGGGGAGCTTCGGGTCGTCGCTCAGGATTTCCAGCCCTTCACCGACGTTCAACGGCCGGAATGCGTGAATGGCCAGTAAGTACGTCAACGGTGTAAATGAACCGCGAAGATCGATTTGCTGCACGCATTTCCCTTTCTCGAACACAGTTTCAGTTGGCTTTGGTTAGGGCAAATGGAGTGCCAATTTTGCCGATTCGAGAAAAATAATGGATGTAGATCGCAGTTTCCGGAATGGTTTCGATCAATTGGGATTTTCAGGGAAAAGGGTGCCAAACCTCTTTTGCCGCATAATGGCTTGACAGGGAGGTGTTAAATAGTTAAGAACGAAATTTAACAGTCGTTCAATTTTTAACGCATCGAGGAGTGCATGAGAGAAAGCGAACTCAACACCTACTGGAAAACCGTGTTCGACACGATTCAGGACGGGGTCATGATCGTCGATCCGGAAGGCACCATCGTCGAGGTCAACAAGGCCCTGCTGCGGATGACCGGATACCGTGACGACGAGTTGATCGGCCAGTCGTGCACCCGGCTCAACTGCGATATCTGCGAAATCTGCAAGGCTGCGGAGGGAAAACACTGGTGCGGTTTGTTTGAAACCGGCGGGGTGGAAATGCGCCGGTGCACCCTGATGAAAAAAAACGGCGATTACGTCCACGTGCTGAAAAACGCCTCCCTGCTCCGGGATGCCGAAGGCGGCGTCATCGGTGCCGTGGAAACCATGACCGACATTTCAGAGGTCATGGAAAAAGACGCCGCCATCGAGGCGTTTCGCCGGGAACTCAGTTCAAAAGACGGGTTTTGCGACATCATCGGGAGCACGTCGGCCATGCAAAAGGTTTTCGACCTGATCACCAATGCCGCCTTTTCCGACGCTCCGGTGATCATCTTGGGAGAAAGCGGCACGGGCAAGGAACTCATCGCCAAAGCGATCCATGACACCGGTGGGCGCAAAGACCGTCCCTACGTGAAGGTCAACTGCGCGGCCCTGAACGAATCCCTGCTGGAAAGCGAGCTGTTCGGCCATGTGAAAGGGGCGTTTACCGGGGCGGTGCAGGGCCGGGTCGGGCGCTTTGAAGCGGCCGCGGGAGGCGACATCTTTTTAGACGAAATCGGGGACCTTCCCCTGTCCACCCAGGTCAAGCTGCTGCGGGTGCTGGAGGAAAAGGTCATCGAGCGTGTGGGCGACAACCGGCCCATCCATGTCGATGTGCGGATTATCACCGCCACCAACCGGGACCTTCGCCGGCTGGTCAGGGAAAACCGCTTCCGGGAAGATTTGTTTTACCGGATCAACGTCATTCCCGTCCTCGTGCCGCCGCTCCGGCAGCGAAAAGGCGATATCCCGCTGCTGGCGGAAACCTTTTTCCGACGCATCCGGCTCAAGAGCGACAAGCCGGTGGATGCCATCGGCAATCGGGCCATGGACGCCTTGATGGGTTATCCTTGGCCGGGAAATGTGCGGGAGTTGAAAAGCGCTCTGGAATACGCCTTTGTGGCATGCCCGGGCGGGGTGATCGATCTGAAGCATCTGCCGCCGGATGTGTTTGCAGATCCGGTCGAGTGCCGGCCGGAGCCGGACCCGGCCCTGACCCGGGATGAACGAAAAAAACAGGAGTTGATCGAGGCCCTGAGGCGCTTTGACGGCAATCAGACCCGTGCGGCCGAACACCTGGGAATCAGCCGGGTGACGGTGTGGAACCGAATCAAGAAATACGGCTTGGATCCGAGACGCGACAACCTCGGCCCCGTCAGCCACTAGCGTATTCGGGCGGATTTATAGTGGGCTCTTTTTTACCGTAGAGTCGCAAAGGACGCAGAGGAGATTTTAGAAAATATTCCCTGCGTCCTTCGTGTCTCTGCGGCAGGTTTTGACTGATTTGATGAGCCTTGCCGATCTGTTTCCGGTTATCTATGAAGCTCAAGGAGGCTTGAGCCGACACCCATCGGCATCCGGCGGACACCAACTGGAGGATACCGGATAAGCGCATTTCTGTTTTCAAGCATGTCATGTATGGCACTATTGTTGCTTGTTACTTAAACCAGAGTGACATTGGCATGAACCCTCCATTCTTGCCTCGCTCTTTTTCCCGGCCCCGGCCCGGAGGAACGGTTCTTCCGGGCCGGGGCTTTTTTCAGGCGCCTTGCCGCTGGGAAAGGCTTTTCAGGCGCGGTCTTGCAGCGTCCCCCTCTTTTTTTTCCGGCCACATCGACGGCCGCCGTGGATCGCGATCCCTGCGCCGCTGCCTGGCAGGGCGGTTTTGAAAATCCATTGGCGAAAGAAAAAGTAAACGAAAAATAACGTTACTATACGTTACTTTTTCGCTGGTAACGATTTGACTACAAGCCTGCCGCCGCTACTCTTCGTGCAAAAATATGATTGATCTCAAATGGTTATAATTTCTCTTCCCCCTGTTTTTTTTCTGAACCGGGCTGGCACGGTTATTGATTTTAAACCCTTTACTACGATTTTTATCAAAACCGTTTCCCGTTTGGCGAACCCAACCGGAGCATAACAGGGAGGAGGACGGCAGATGAAGGAATTGTTTACGGAAATGACCCTGGGGAATCTGACGCTGGAAAACGGGTTTGTCTTTCCGCCCGTCAAAACGGCGTACGGAACACCGAAGGGGAATGTGACCGACCGTCATCTGCGCTTCTACCGGCAGATCGCCCACAACGGACCGGCGGTGGTGATCTTAGAACCGGTGGCGGTGACCCAAAGCGGAAAAGAACACCCGAAACAGCTTTGCGTTCATCTGGAAGACAGCGTGTCGGGACTCAAAAAAATCGCCGAGGCGATCCACGGGGAAAATCGTCTGGCCTGCCTCCATCTCAACCATGCCGGCGCTGCGGCCAATCCGAAGGCCTCGGGCGGGCCGCCCAAAGCGCCTTCGGCCCTCATTTGTCCCACCACGGGGCAGACCGCAGAGGCCCTTGCTGAAGACGAGATCGATGCGATCATCGGCGGCTACCGCGACGCAGCCGAAAAGGCGGCCGCCGCAGGATTTGACATGATCGAGATCCAAGGGGGGCATGGGTACCTGGTTTCCCAGTTTCTCAACGCGAAGATCAACCAGCGGACCGACCGTTACGGCGAAAACCGCCTCCTGTTTGCCGAGCGGGTCTTTTCGGCGGTGAAAGAAGGGGCGCCCGGCATCTCCTGCATGCTGCGGATTTCCGGAAGCGAGATGTCGCCGGAGTTCGGTGTCGGTCAGGCGGATTTGGCACCGTTGCTCGGGCTTGCCGAGGCCTCGGGAGTTTGCGCGGTGCACGTGGGCATGGGCTCGGCATGCTTCAGCCCTCCCTGGTATTTTCACCATGCAAGTCTGCCCGAAAAACCACAACTCGACGCCCTTGCCTGGGTGCGAAAGAACACCGGACTTCCCCTGATCGCCGCCGGCCGCATGGGGCGGGTTGAAAAGGTCACCCGGGTGCTGGAGGAAAACCTTGCAAACCTGATCGCGCTGGGCCGCCCCTTGATTTCAGACCCCGCCCTTATCGAAAAATGGGAAAGACAATCCTTTAAAGAGGTCGGATACTGCGGATACTGCCTCCAGGGATGCCTGCACCGGGTCAAAAACGGTGAGCCGATCGGCTGCAACATCAACCCGGAAATCGGCGAAGCCGAGATGGGAAAAACCGACCGTCCTCGTCGCGTCCTGGTTGCCGGCGGCGGACCGGCCGGCATGAGCGCCGCCCTGTACCTGACCCGCCGGGGGCACCGGGTGACGCTGATGGAAAAAGAAGACCGTCTGGGCGGACAGTTCACCCTGGCGTGGCAGGCACCCGGCAAACAAACGATGCAGGACGGACTCGACCACCTTGATGATTGTGTGAAATCCAACTGCGATTCGGTGCTCTTCGGCCGGGCCGTGGATGCCGCCGCCGTCGAAGAGATCGCCCCCGACCTGCTGGTATGGGCGGTGGGCGCCGGACAGAACATTCCGCAAATCGACGGCCTCGACACCCAGAACACCCTGACGTCCATTGACTACTTCCGTGGGGACAAAGCCCTTTCCGGCCCCCGGATTCTCGTCATCGGGGCCGGCCGGACCGGGCTGGAAATCGCCGAAAAGCTGGGGGCCGAAGGCTTTACGGTCGCCGCCACCAAGCGGACCGACCCCATCGGCAGCATGATGGAGATGATCACCCGGAAACTGACCCTCATGCGGATCGATCAGATGCAAAATGTCACGCTGATGCCCCATACCACGGTGAAAGCCTTTACCGCCGACGGGGTGGAAGTGGAGCAAGATGGGAAAAAGATCCATCTTGAGCCGTTTCAGACCGTCATCCTGGCCTCGGGCATGATCTCCGCCGCCGGCCCCGGCGCCCAGATCGAGGCCGCGGTCCCTGTCGTCGAGAAGATCGGCGATGCGGCAAGTGTCATGGATATCTACGCGGCAGTGCACGCCGGCTATGAGCTGGCGTCGCGGTATTAGGGGGAGAGCCGATGCGCGATACTGCAAAAAGCCGCTCTGCCGTCTGAAAGAACAAGGAGACATGGGACAGATGTCGGAGGTCAGAAAAAGATAGATGTCAGGGGTCGGATGTCGGAGGTCAGAAAGACCCGTCAGGCCAGACCTCTGACATCGGACATCCGACATCTGGTTCTTGAATCCCTGAACCTCTGAACCTCTGAACCTCCGAACCCTGAACCCTGAACCCTGAACCCAGAACCCAGAACCCGAGAACCAAAGGGGGGCAAAATGCAAGACGTATCCTTTGCCGACATCGCCGTCGTCTCCTGCGGAACGGTCAGCCTCGAGTTGAACCACCTGAAGAAAGAAGGCTTCCTCGACACGGAGCATCTGTTTTTCACCACCCCGGGGCTTCACGAAGATATCCCGGAGCTGGAGCGCCAGTTGATCGAGAAGATCGGATTGGCCCGAAAGGCGGCCGGCAAGGTCCTGGTGGTTTACGGCGGCAAGTTCTGCTACGTGAACGCCGACGCACCGACCCGGACCATGCAGACGATCATCGAAGAGCAGCGGGCAGGCGGGCCGATCGCCCGGATTCAGGCCACCCACTGCATGGACATGATCGCCGCAGAAGAAGAACGCGAGCGGATCGCCCTGGAAATGGCCGGGGGTGAAAAGGTCTGGTGGATGACCCCGGGCTGGATCCAGTTCCGGCACAAGGTGTTCAAGGGCTGGGACCAGGGGCTGGCCAACGAGAACTTTCCCCGGCACACCGGCGGGGCCATCGTGCTAGATGGGATCGGCTTCATGGACCGGTACATGGAAGAGCATACCGAGGCGTTTCTGGAGTACTCGGACTGGATGGGAATCCCGATCCAGCCGGTCCCGGTTTCCCTGGACCGCTTCAAGTCCCTGCTGGCCGCGCAGGCGGCAATACTGAAGGACACATAAACCGATACCGAAAAGGAAAGGGGGAAAGGCATGTACGCGCTCATCTATGATGAACACCAGATTGACAGACCCCGGAAGAAAGTCATTTCAACCCACCGGCGCAGAGATACTGCAGAATCAGCCTTGAAGCAGCGGATGAAAAAACTCGGCCGAAGCGTGACCGACTGCAACACCCGGATCGTGTGGGTCGAAAAAGGCGTCCGGGCGGGCGATACCGTCGGTCCCGGAGAGTATGACACCTACCGGGCCGGAGAGTCCGTTCCCTTAGGCGATGTATACGCAGACTCGGATTAGCCTCCCATGCACATCGTCACGACCCATAAAGGGGCAGACTTTTGCGGGTTTTGCCCGATCGAAGGCCACCTTTCACGGGGCTGCCTTCAAGGGGTGTTTTCCTTTTCTTCTTGCCGCTGAAGGGGGATGTCCCACTTTTTCATGTACTTCCAGATGGCCGTCCGGCTCAAGCCGGCCCGGCGGGCTGCTTCTGCCTTGTTCCAGTCGCTGGCCGCGAGCAGTTCGAGCAGCGCCTCTTTGGTCAGCTTTTTCCGCCCGCCCGCTGCCGGCGCGGCTGTCACAGGCGTCGTAGCGCATACCTCCGCCCGGCGGATTTCAACCGGAAGATCGAGCGGTTCGATCGTACTGCGGTCGCACAGGACAAAGGCGTGTTCGATGGCGTTTTCCAGCTCCCGCACGTTGCCGGGCCAGGCATAGTCCATGAACATTCGCATGGCCGTCTGTGACAGGTTGCCGATCCGCTTGCCCGTTTTTTTGTTCATCCGCCTGAGAAAATGGCTCACCAGCAGCGGGATGTCCTCCCGGCGCTCCCGCAGCGGCGGCAAAAAGATGGGAAACACCTTGAGGCGGTAATACAGGTCTTCCCGGAATTGCCCCTCGCGCATCATGGCATGCAGATCCCGATGGGTGGCGGTGATGGTCCGGATGTCGATCTTGCGCTTTTTCGAATCCCCCACCCGTTCGATTTCCCCCTCCTGGAGCACCCGCAGCAGCTTGACCTGGATAAAGGGGGTCAGCTCTCCGATTTCGTCCAGAAAAATCGAGCCCCCGTCGGCCTGCTCGAAGCGGCCCACGCGGTCCCGCACCGCGCCGGTGTAGGCCCCTTTCATGTGGCCGAAGAGTTCGCTTTCCAGCAGGGTCTCGGAAAGGGCGCTGCAGTTGACCGTGACCATCGGCGCGCCTTTGCGCTCGCTGTTGAAGTGGATGGCGCCTGCGACCAGCTCTTTGCCGGTGCCGCTTTCTCCCTGGATCATGATCGTGGCATCGCTGGCGGCCGCCGCCTTGATGGCGGAAAAGACCTGCTGCATGGCCCGGCTTTTTCCGATGATGTTGTCCAGTCGGTGAAGCTCCCCCAGACGAAGGGCGGCCTCGTCCGCCTGCTGCCGGGCCTGGTTGAGTTCGGTCATGTCCGTGACGGTTTCCACCACGCCGACGACGCGGCCCTCCTCGTCTTTTACCACGCTGGCGTTTTTGATGACCGATATGTCGTGGCCGTCCTTGTGGCGAATCTGGCACTCCTTGGCCTCGGAAGCGCCGGTTTCCATGATGCCGCACTTTTCGATTCCCGCCGGACACGCCTTTCCAAAGCACCGGGAGCACTGCAGAAGCTGGCAGGTTTGGCCCAAGGCATCGTTGGCGCTGTACCCGCTGATCCGCTCCATGGAGCGGTTCCAGGATGAAATTCTGCCTTTGTCATCCATGGTAAAGACACCGTCGGCCATGGCGGCGATGATCCGGTTGACGAAGCGGATGTCCCAGAGGTCGTGGGTCTGTTCGTTCACTTCATTCCTGACGTTACAGTTGCGTTAAGGTAACGTTACAACAACTTTACTCCCTTTGTAGCGGCTGCGCTCACGGTTGTCAACAATACAAGAAAAAACAATATAAACAAAATAATATAAATTTTTTGCTGTTCTGGCACAGGATTTGCCAGTTTACAGAATGAAACGATCAGTGGGGACGATATGGAAACGGCGCCCCGCTTCCCGCGGCAGCCGGCACCGTTCGATCCAAAGGCCGCCGCCTTCGTAAACCCCGGACAGACACTCTGGA
>CBFCZJ010000155.1:0-8317 GCA_965602445.1 uncultured Desulfobacterales bacterium
TCGTATAAATCTCCCGCCGGAGAATCTTGAATCTTGAATCTGGAATTTTGAATCCAGCCAGCCAGCAGCGGGGCTCATGTGAAACTTCTCGCAGGTAGGCAAAACGTGCCCTACGAAACAAGAGGCTGAATAAGTGCCTGTCGATCGTCCCACATTTTTCGAGTCCTGGTATCGGGTGTCGGACCTGACGCCGAAGCTGTCTCCGGCGGTGAAGGTCCATCGCCAGCATTTTCGAGGGTCAAAGTGGTACGTGGTGCAGAACCCTGCCAACGATGAGTACTTTCGTTTAAGCGATGCAGCCTATCATTTTGTATCCATGCTTGACGGCCGCCGAACCGTAAACCAGGTGTGGCGGATCTGCATGGAAGCCTTCGGAGATGACGCCCCGACCCAAGGGGAGGTCGTCGACCTGCTGAGCCGTCTACACGGGGCAAACCTGCTTCAGGGAAATTTCGCCCCCGACGCGGAAGAGCTGTTTCAGCGGCACCGAAAGCGTCGGTGGCGGGAAGTCAAGGGGACCGTTCGAAATTTTCTTTTCATTCGCATCCCCTTGTGGGATCCGGACCGGTTCCTGTCCCGGTGGGTCGGCATTTTCGGCAACGCCTTTACCCGGGTCGGCCTCCTTTTCTGGACCGCGCTCCTCATTGCCGGGCTGTGGGCCGTGGGAGGGCGCGTGGGAGACTTGACCGGGCAGGCGGCGGGCGTCCTGAATCCGGAGAACCTGCCTCTGCTGTATGCTTCCCTGGTTATCGTCAAAGCCCTGCATGAAATGGGCCACGCCTTTTCCTGCAAACATTTCGGAACACAGGCCGGCGGCGGGGGCGAGGTCCATCAAATGGGGGTGACGTTCCTTGTCTTCACGCCCCTGCCCTTTGTGGATGCCTCCAGTGCCTGGGCCCTCAGGAGCAAGTGGCAGCGCGCCGTGGTCGGGGCCAGCGGCATGATGGTGGAACTGGCGATTGCCGCCGTGGCCGCCGTTCTCTGGTCCCGCACGGCAGGGGGAACCACCGTCCATGCCATCGCTTACAACATCATGTTCGTTGCCGGCGTGTCCACCTTGATCTTCAACGGAAACCCGCTTCTACGCTACGATGCCTACTACATCCTCCAGGATGTGCTGGAAATTCCCAACCTCGACTCGCGATCCAAAGCCTACTTCTTTTATCTGGTGAAACGATGGCTGTGGGGCGTAAAGCATTCTCCTGATCCGAGCCGCGAGAAAGGCGAAAAAGCGTGGCTGCTTCTGTATGTCATCGCCGCCACCGCCTGCCGAGTGGTTGTCATGGCGGCGATTGCGATATTTCTCGGAAGCCGGTTTTTTTCTCTCGGGGTGCTGGCGGCGGCAATGATGATCGGGCTGTGGGTGCTGCTGCCCCTGGGCAATCTGCTGCGCTATCTGGCCACCGGCCGCGAGCTGGAGCGCAAAAGGCAGCGGGCGATTGTGACCTCCATTGCAGGCGCGCTTGCGCTGCTGGTGTTCGTCGGTCTGATCGACCTGCCGGACCGGTTCCGGATCCAGGGGGTGGTCGACCCTCTCCAATACACGGAAATTTACATGAAAACCGACGGCTTCGTGATCGGCTTTCTGGATTCCGGAACTAAGACGGAACCCGCGGGTCCTGCCCTGATCATGGCCGCTTCGCCCTTGCTGGAAGCCAAGCGCGACAAACTCCTTGCCGATCATCGCCGGCTCCAGGTCGAACGCCAGACCGCCCGGGTCCGGGAAGCGGCGGCCGTCCAGATCATGAGCGAAAAGATCGCCGCCTTAGAGGATCAAATCGAACGAACCCGACAGGAGCTGGCAGACCTGGAACTTCGGTCGCCGATTCCGGGCACCTGGGTGGCGCCCGATATCGACAGGATCAAAGGCCGGTACCTGAACCGGGGCCGTCGGATCGGGGTCGTTGCGGACTTGAACAATCTTCGCGTCCGGGCGGTGGCCGGTCAAACGGTCGCAGCGCAGCTCATCTCCGGCGCGAATCCGGAAGTCGAAATGAGGATGAAAGGACAGCCGGAGGTCGAAATCGAAGGCCGTATCGAAACAATCATACCGGCGGGCCAAAGCCGGCTTCCGTCGGCCGCTCTCGGCTATGCGGCAGGGGGATCGACCCAAATCGCCCTGGAAGATCCTGAAGGAAGGCAGACGGCCGAACCTTTTTTCGAGATCGTGGTCGCTCCGCGCGCATCCGATGCAAATCAGCTGAAACCGGGCCAGACCATGATACTGCGGTTTGCGACTTCACCAAAACCGCTTCTTGTCCAGTCCTGGAAAAGACTGCTGCAGCTCTTCCAACGGAGGTTCCAAGTCTGACATGATCCGGCTGCCGAGCACCACCTGGCGCATGCTCTCTCAAGATCCGAGCGCCGCGAAGATACCGCAGGGCCTCGATGAGGCGTGGCACCGCGCCGCCCGCATCTCCGGCAGTCTCGTCCGGCGACAGCGAAGATTTCTCCGCCGGGCCGAGCAGATCGTTTCTATGGAAAAACAATTTTCCCACCTGTCGGACCGGCGCCTGAAAGACGCCATTTCCCGGCTGGCAGAGCGCTTCCGCCTCGGCCGGGATGCCCCTGAAGACGCCGACCGGTCATTTGCCCTCGTCAGGGAGGCCGCAGACCGGACGATCGGCCTTCGTCCCTATCCGGTGCAGGTGGCCGGTGCACTGGCGATCGCCGAGGGCTGCGTGGCAGAGATGGCCACCGGCGAGGGCAAGACCCTGGCGGCCACCCTGCCGGCCGTCCTTGCCGGCTGGCGGGGCCGTGGATGTCATCTCGTCACCGCCAACGAATACCTCGCAAAACGGGATGCCGGCTGGATGGAACCCGTGTATCGGTTCTGCAAACTGACCGTCGGACATATCGAGAACGGCATGACCCCGGCCGAGCGAAAAAGGGCCTATGACGCCCAGATCACCTACGGCACGAGCCAGGAAATGGCGGCCGATTTTCTGCGCGACCGCCTCTCCCTGGGCCGGTTCCAGGGGCTTTCCTCGGCACTTCTGGCGAAGATGGCCGGCCTCGCCGGCGCGCCGATCGACCGGCTGGTCCAGCGAGGCCTCGAGTGCGCCATCGTGGACGAAGCCGACTCGGTCCTCATCGACGAAGCGGTGACGCCCCTGATCATTGCCGGCGACGGCCCGAACCCGGAGCAAGTGGAGGCGTATCGGCAAGCGGCGGCTCTGGCCGGCAGCCTTTCTCCGAAAACCGATTTTCAGGTGGACCGGCGCCGCCGAGAAATCCACCTCACCGGAAGCGGCACGCAGCGGCTGATTGACCTGGCGGATCCGATCGGCGGGCTCTGGGCCTCTTTCCGCCGCAGGGAGGAACTGGTCGTACAGGCGCTGACAGCCCGGGAATTTTTCCTTCGGGACAAGCATTATGTTGTCGATCATTCCGGGATCGTCATCATCGACGAGTTCACGGGGAGGCCGATGCCCGACCGAACCTGGCGCCACGGCCTCCATCAGGCGATCGAGGCAAAGGAGGGGGTCCCGGTCCATCTTCCCAAAGAAACTTACGCCCGCATCAGTTTTCAACGCTTTTTCAGGCTGTACCGGAAGATCTCCGGGATGACGGGCACCGCCGCCGAAACCCGGCACGAACTTTGGCAAATCTATCAGCTTCCCGTGGCGGCCATTCCTCCGCGCCGGCCCTGCAGACGAAACGTTCTGCCGGACCAGATCTTTGCAGGCACAGCGGAAAAGTGGGAGGCGATCGTCGAAGAAATCCGCAGCGTGCATCGAACCGGACGGCCGATCCTGATCGGAACGCGGAGCGTGGGTGCCAGCGAGCATCTAAGCGGGCTGCTCACGGCCGAACACCTGGCCCACGAAGTTCTCAATGCCACCCGGCTTGCGCACGAAGCGAAAATCATTGCGGGCGCCGGCCAAAAGGGCCGGATCACCGTGGCGACGAACATGGCCGGCAGAGGAACCGACATCCGGCTGGGCCGGGGAATTGCCAAACTGGGCGGGCTTCATGTCGTTGCCACCGAGCGCCACGAAGCCCGGAGAATCGATCGGCAGATGTTCGGCCGATGCGCCCGCCAGGGGGATCCGGGAAGCGCCCGGGCGTTTGTCAGCCTGGAAGACGAGCTGCTGCAGCGCCAGGGATCAACGGCGTTGAAAAGCCTGGTCCGGCGGGTTCAAAGCCGGACGGTGTTTTCGGCGCTGTCCGGGAATCTGATCCGCCGGGCACAGCGCAGGGCAGAGCGCGCCGCCTTTCGCCAGCGAAAAGAGGTCCTCAGAACAGATCATTGGCTCGACGAACACCTGGGCTTTGCCGGCAAGGGACCGTAAAACAGCCATCGGCATTGGAGATGACGAAAAAAGACAATTTGGAAAGGTCGGTCATTATGAGTAGACACGCTTCGGCTTGGCTGGTTGCCATCGTTTTTCTTCTCGCCGTCGCTGCGACGGCGGAAGGCCAGATCGCCCCATCCCCTGTGAAGGTCCTCAAGGAAATGGAGTGGCAGTATCGCGAGGCAAAAGGGGATGTGGCCCTCGGCGACGTCATGACCGTGATCTATCCTGCCAATATCATCGAGGCCGATGAGCGATACTACCCCCCCCTGATCGAACTGGCCCAAGTCCTCAAGACCCCGGAAAGGCGACAGTACCGGATCGTCTTGAAAGGCTACTCCGACAGCAAGGGCGACCGGACCACCAACCGGCAAGTCTCCCTGCAGCGGGCCGAGTTCCTGAAAAAACTGCTCGTACATCATCCCGCCATGGCCATTTCCGAAGACCGGATCATGGCTGAAGGCCATGGAGAAGAAAATCCGGTCGCCTCCGAAACCACTCCGGAGGGGCGAAACCAAAATCGCCGAGTCGAGATCCATCTGTTCGGAAGCGTAAAGGAGGCCGTGCAGCTGGCTGTGGAGCGGGCCAACCACCGGGCAAAGTCCGAAGCAAAAAGCAACCAGGCCGGCGGCGTCTTTTCTGCCTCCGCTGCCTCGCCTGAAAGTGAACCGATGGGAGCCGCGCAGCGCTCCGCCGAACCGGAAGCGGTCCGTTTGTCCCTTCTTGAAGCCATCCAGCGCGGGCTGGAAGGAAACCAGGATATTCGGGTGGTCTCCTTTACCCCGATGCGGGCCGAAGAAGATCTGACCGACGCAGAGGCCGTCTATGACCCGGAATTTTTTGTCGACGGCAGGTTCCGGCGCGATCCCAACCTGCAATCGAGCGTGACGAGAATCGTCATGGAAGACGACGGTCTTTTACAGGCAGGAATTCGAAAGCCCCTATCCACGGGAGGCTCTCTGTCCGGTTCCCTGGCGGCAAGATACAGCGATCTGAACAATGCCGGCTTCGATCGAACCTACAAGTACATATTCGCTCCGACGGTGGAAATCCGGCAGCCGCTGCTGAAAAATATCGGCGCAAAAGAGGAAAAAACGGCCATCAAGATCGCCAACTACCAGTTGAATATTTCAGAAGAAGAATTCCGTCAGAAGGCGATCGACATCTCGGCCCGGATCTCCCGCGCGTACTGGCAGCTTTATCTGCTCCGGGAGTTCGTGAGGATCGACCGCGAAAATTTCGAAATGGCCGAAGAGGTCTACCGCCGGGAAAGGGTCCGGGTAACGGAAGGCATCTCCCAGTCGATCGACGTCGATCGCGCCCGAAGCAATGCAAAGAGCCGGCAGGGCAATTTGCTGCAGTCCAGACAGCGGCTCGGGATAGCGACAGACCAGTTGAAGCTGCTCATGAACTGGTCGAATCTCACCATCGACTCCGATGTGGCCATCCTTCCCATCGAAGCGCCGCAAACGACGCCCATCGAGGTTCATGAAAAAGAAGCGATCGAAAGGGCGCTCCTGAACCGGCCGGAAACAAAGCTGGCCGGCCAGCGATTGGAGATCAGCAAGGCAGAAGAAAGCCTCTACCGGCATCGGCGCCTGCCGGCCCTGGATGTTTTCGGGCGCTACGCCGTGAGCGGCTATGCCGACGAGTTTTCAGAGGCCTATGACGATACCAGCTTCAACGATGACGATTCCTGGGCCGTGGGCTTGAACTTTTCCTACCCCATCGGCAACCGATCGGCCGAAGCGCGTTTCCGAAGCAAGGCGATCGCCCGGCAGCAGTCCGAAGCCCAGATCGAGCGGATTCAAAGTCACATCAAGCAGGACGTCAAACAAGTGCTTCTTTCCATTGCTTTTGCCGAAGGCGAAATCGAATCCACCAGGGTGGCAAAAGAATCGGCGGTGAACGTCGTCCAGGGCGAATTCATCCGATTCGAAATCGGCCAGACGACCAACGAAGAACTGCTCAGGGCCCAGGATCTGCTGGCCGCCAACAGCAGAAACTACGTCCGGGCGGTCGTCGACTACAATATCGCAAAAGCGGAGCTCACCCGGGCCCAGGGTCTTCTACCGGAGGGGATCGAGATCGAAACGGTCAAAGACTGATGCCACAGAAGCGTTTGAATTTAGAATTTAGAATTTAGAAGAAAACACCCTGCATGCTGACATTTCGCAACATTTCCCTGCAGCGTCGGTTCATCCTTTTTTTGCTGCTGCCGGTCGCGGTCCTGTTGTTTGCCGTCGGCGGCTTCGGCTGGTACTTCGCCCGGCAGGCAATTCTGGATCAGTGGCGCGAGGCGGCGGTCCTCAAGCTTCAACGGGCCGCCCACTTCATCGACATGCGGCTGGGCCGCCCCATCGACTGGATCGAGGCATTTCATCGCAGCGGCGGCCTGAACGGCAGCCGTTTTTCCCAGCAGCAGATTCTCGAGCAGCTGCAAAGCTTAGAAGGAGTCGTTCGCGCCGAGCTTCAATGGCGGGACGAAGCAGGCGACCGTATGGAAATGTCCGGCCGGGCCATGGGGATGAGGCGGCCGATGGGACCGATGATGCAATTTTCCCGTGGACGGATCAGCCGCCTGACGCTTCCCGAATACAATGCCGAGCAGGATGCGAAAACGGTGGTCCTGGCTTCCGAACTGCTGGACGATTCCGGAAAGCCCCTGGGCCGGCTGGAAGTCGAAATCCGCTTTGAAAGCCTGCTAAAGGACATCTTCCAGCTCGGGTGGTGGCAGAGCGAAACTGCCTACCTCACCGATGCCGACGGCCGGTTGCTCCTTCGCACCGGCGCCGCTCCGCCCGACCGAAAGCGACTGGGGGAAACCGATGATCCGCTGGAAATCCGCCTTCTTGAAAGAATGAGCGAAGAGAATTCCGGAACCGTGCTCGGTCCGGGGATCCCTCCGCGCCGGGTGGCCGGATTCTGCCGGACGGAAACCGCCGGCTGGTTCCTCGTGCTTTTTGCGCCGGGAGAAGAAATTCTCTCGGCGATTATCCGCTTTCGCAATATCTATGCCTTCGGCGGCATCGGGCTGATCCTCGTAATCCTGCTGTTGATCCGGCTCAACACCGGAAAAATGGCGCGGTCCATCGGGGTCCTTTCCGATGCAGCAGGCCGGATCGCCAGGGGAAACTATGAAAAAGCCGAGGTTCCCCGGACCGGCGACGAAATCGACCGGTTGGCCGCAAGCTTCAACGCCATGGTGGAAGGGCTCAAACAGCGGGACCTGATCACCAGTACGTTCGGCAAGTACGTGGACCACGAGGTGGCCCGCCGCATCATCGAACGGCCGGAAGCCTCCCGGCTGGGCGGAGAAAAGCGCGAGGTGGCCGTACTGATGTCCGACATCCGGGGCTTTACCCCCATGGCCGAATCCCTCTCCCCGGAGGCCACCATTCGAATCCTGAACCACTATTTTTCCCACATGATTCGGCACATTGACGCCCACGGCGGCATTATCGTCGATTTTTTCGGAGACGCCGTGCTGGTGTTTTTCGACCCCTTCGACGCTCCTTTAGAGCCGATGGTCCTTCAAGCCGTGCGCTGCGGTCTTTCCATGCAAAAAGAGATGGACCGCTTCAACCAGGAGATGGGGGCCGAAGCGTTGCCCACCTTCCAGATGGGAATCGGGATCCATGCCGGCGAGGTGGTGGTGGGAAACATCGGATCGGAGGCCAGGGCCAAATACGGCATCGTCGGAAAGGCGGTCAACCTGACCGAGCGGATCCAGTCGGCGGCAGAAGGCGGCCAGGTGGTCGTTTCAGAATCGGTGGTCGAGCATGCCCGAAACTGCCTGACCATCGAGAACTCCTTTGAAGCGAACCTCAAGGGAATCGAAGCGCCGGTGCGCCTTTCGGTGGTCTCGCAATGCAGAAAGGATGATTAATTGGCTGATTGGTTGATCGGTCAAATGGTTGAAAACAAGTCAACGCGGTATAAATATCCATTTGACTATTCGACTATTCAACCAATCAACCCTTTTTCACCTGACTCATCAGGCCTTTCCCGGCCGAAGC
>CBFCZJ010000156.1:0-8289 GCA_965602445.1 uncultured Desulfobacterales bacterium
GGGAAGATCCCCCCACAGCCCTTATATCAACCTTATAATCGTGCATAGGCCCGAATATTTATAACTTATCCCCAAAAACCCCCTGGCCCCTCCTCTCCAATTTTTTGAGATGGCTTGCTTCTAATAAAATCGCGGCAGCGATTTGATCATGGCAAAGTAGATTTCCGCTGCATCGCAGACCTGGGCAAACGACACCGACTCTTCCGGGACATGGGCCATCTCCAGGCGGCCCGGACCCAGCAGAATCGGCTTGATCCCCGCCGCCCAGATCCGGTTGGCATCCGAGTGGCTTCTGAAGACCTCGGCATTCCATTTGATGCCCCTGCTCCGGTAGATGTCTTGAAGGGACTCGACCACGGGTCCTTTTTCCGGCAGTTCGTAGCCGGCGTCCACGGTGGACAGGCGAAAAATGCCTTCTCCGCTCGGGTGCGTCCGGCAGTAGCCCGAAAAGATCTCCTCCAGATCGGTGGCGATTTCACCCACCGGCGCGGCGGGTGGCAGATGCAGGTCCAGCCAGGCCTCGCAGCGATCCGGGACTGCGAAGCCGGCCTGAGAGCTGAACAGGTCCCGTATGTTGTAGACCACATCGGGGCGGCGCTCTTCCAGATACCGGGTCATCTCCAACATGACGTGGAGCATGAGCTCAACGGCATTTTCCTGCCGGCTGGCCAGAGACGCATGTCTTCGGCGGCCCCGGGTCCTCACCTGGATTTCAAGGTAGCCGGAATGACTCAGGCAGGGGCCGAGATCGGTGGGCTCGCCGATCACCGCCCAGGGGAAGTGATACTCCTCGACCAGACGCTGCGCACCGTCGCCCTCTTCTTCTTCTCCGACCACCAAGGCCAGGGCCGCCGGCAGCGGCGCGCCGTCTTGATGGAAGGCGGCGGCAAAGGCCTCGACCATGGCGGCGCATCCGCCCTTCATGTCGGCGGCGCCGAGCCCCCGGATCTGGTCTCCTTCCTCCTCGGCGGCATACCGGTCCAGATCGTAGGCCGCCACCGTGTCGACGTGACCGATCAACACCAGCTGAGGATCTTCGGTCGCGGGCATCACCAGCAGGTTGTATCGACGGTCGTCCACCTCCTGTCGGTGCACGGGAAGCCCGAACCGCTTCAGATATCGATGCAGAAACTCGAGAAGTTCGACCTCCTTGCCCGAAGGGCTGTAAATGTCGATCATTTGCCGCAGCAGGTTTTTCAGCCGCTGCGGCGCTATGGCGGCGCCCGGGTCAGTCATCGTCTTTGGGGCCTCCGTTTTTGAGTTCTGCAGCTTTTTTCTTCGCCTGCTGCTCGGCGGCGAGATTCAGGGAAAGATAAATGTGCTGCTGCGGGCTTCCGAAGCCCATTTTTCGAAAAAACCGAAGGGCCGAAAGGTTTTCCGCCTCGGTATCGACGATGAGCATGCGTACCCCCTGGCCGAGCATCACTGTCCGAAACCGGTGGAACAGTTTTTCCGCCACCCCGTATCGCTGGTAGTTCTCGTCGACACCGAGCCAGATCAGGTGCCCGTATTTCCAGGCCGAACGGCTCTTGCTGATGGTGGTGCCCAAGGCAAAGCCGATGATTTCGTCCTGGACCTCGGCCACCAGGCAGTTTTCAGTATCCCCGTGAAAAAGCTCGATTACCTCGAATTCGTCCCAGGTTCGATACAGATTCGGCATGCTCTCTGCTTCAAAGAGGCATTCTCCCAGGTGAAACACCTGTGCCACATCGTCGATGTCCATCTGGCGTATCTTGACCGGCTCTTTTCTAGTGCCGTTTGACGGTGATAAATTGGTTTCCATGGTCATACCCTGCAGCGCCCAATTGTTTTTGGGTGCAAAAGTGGCCCCTTCGTGCATGTGGGTATAATTGTGGCGGCGATGATTTCACCGCTGAGGCGCTGAGGCCGAAGAGGAAGCGCAAAGAAAAGTGAAAGGTTTTCTCTGCGCCCTCGGCGTCTCGGCGGTGAGCTTTCTTTTACTTTGAGATACGTCACCGGAATTATGCCATCGAGCACTGAGCAGCGGCTACAGCGGCTCGGCCGGAAAACCGCCGGATGGCTCCAGGATCTCGCGAAGTTTCAGGGAAAAAGGCTCCACCCGGAACGGTTTCTGAATGAATCCATTGCAGCCTCGATCCAGAATTTCAGCGGCTTCGCCGTCGATGCTGTAGCCGCTGGACAGAAGCACCTTGATTTCAGGATCGATCTGCCGAAGCTGGTCGAATACCTCCCCGCCGCCCATTCCCGGCATGATCATGTCCAGGATCACCAGGTCGACCCGGCCTTTCTTCTGCCTGAACACGTCCAGGGCCTGCTGCCCGTTTTCAGCGGTAACCACCTTGTAGCCGAGCTTTTGCAGCAGTTCACGGCCGGATTCGAGCACGATCTTCTCGTCGTCCACCAGCAAAATGGTTTCGTTTCCGGTCGCCGTCTCGCCACCGGCGATGGTTTCCTCGACGACCGCATCCTCCGTTGCAGGAAGTCGAATGACAAACACAGCCCCTTTTCCCGGTTCGCTTTCGACGGAGATGCCCCCGCCGTGGCTCTTGACGATTCCGTAGGCGGACGCCAGCCCCAGGCCGGTGCCCCGGCCTCTTTCCTTGGTGGTGAAAAACGGATCGAAAATTCTCTGGTGAATCGCAGGATCGATCCCCGGCCCGTTGTCGGCCACCCGGATTTCCACGTAGCGGCCGGGTTCCAGATCCCCGTAAGACGCTTCTTTGTTCCCGACCACGGCCTCCCTGGAGATGAGGGTCAGCTCCCCGGCGCCGTCCATGGCCTGCCAGGCATTGACGTAGAGGTTGAGCAACATCTGCTGGATCTGGGACCGGTCCACCATGGCCGGCAAAAGGGCCTCCTCCAGATCGAGGTGGATGGTGATCTCCTTTTTGGTTCGGCCGAACATGCTCACGCTCTGCCTCACCATGTCGTTCATGTCGGTCGATTGAACATGGTACTTGCCGCGGCGGGCAAATCCGAGAACCTGCTTGGTCAGCCCGGCCCCGTTTTCAATGTATTGTTCGATCGTCTTTAAATGACGGCAAAAGGGATGAGACGGCTCGACTTGCATGAGCATCAGGCTGATCCGAGCCTGGATGCCCATCAGCAGGTTGTTGAAATCATGCGATACGCCCCCGGCAAGGGTGCCCAGCGCCTCCAATTTCTGGGCCTGCTGCAGCTGTCTTTCCAACCGCTTCTTTTCTTCTTCGACCTTTCGCAGTTCGGTAATGTCGTGAACCACGCAGGTGGCGCGGGCGATCTGGCCATCCTCGTAATGGTAGTTGGCGCTGAGTCTGAACAGGACCCGCTCGCCGTTTTTCCGGATGCCCTCGTATTCGACCATGTCGGAAATTTGCTGGTTTTCGGCGATGCGTTCGAGCCGCGCCAAGTAATGTTGCTGGCTTTCTTCGGTCAGCAGATCGAGCGGGTTCATCTCCAGAAGCTCCTGTCTGCTGTATCCGCTGTATTCACAAAGCAAATCGTTGACGCTGAGCAGTTTTGGCGCCCGGTAGTCGATTTCGTAGATGCCGGCCGGGGCCACGTTGATCAGGTGGCGGTACCTGACCTCGCTTTCGGCCAGGGCCTTCCGGGAAGCGACCTGCTCGGTGAAATCGGTGAGGATGACCAGGGCTGCGGAATCGCCTTCTTCGAGAAAAATAACTTTCATCCCATACCGGTGATCGTTGCGCTGGAGCACAAACCGGCCCTCTGCGACCTCTTTGTTTTTTGCGGACGGCCTCAGTGCCTCTTCTGCAGCCGAACCATCGGCAACGCCGAAGACTTCGGCAAACCGCCTTCCTAGAATGTCCCTTTCGTTGATCCCGCTAAAGCCCACCGCCGCGGGATTTGCGTAAACGATTCTTCCCTGGGCATTGATTTCCAGAATGCCTTCGCTCATGCGCGCCAGGATCATCTCGAAGTGCTTTTTGGCGGCCAGCAGCTCATGGGTGATTCTGCGCGGGGACACCGCCGCCCGGCCGATCACCTCCCCGCTGACGCATCGGTCGGCGGCGGCTTTCGGCGCTTCCAGGACGTCGAGAATATTGACGAGCATCCGGTCGAAAGGTCCCTTGGCAATACAGCAATCGGCCCCGAGACGCTGGATGTCGATCGCTTCCTCGGCGGCAACTGCCGACAAAATTGCGATAAAGACAGCCGACAGGCGCGGGCTGTGCCGAATCACCGTGCATAGTGTCTTTCCGTCCACGTTGGGCATGATGTAGTCGACGAGGATCGCATCCGGGGTCAGGTCCGATAGGATATCCATGGCCTGCAGACCGTCGGAGGCCGTGATCACCTCGTGGCCCGCCTTTTCCAGCCGCGGCTGAAGAAATTTAAGAAGCGTCGGATCGTTGTCCACCAGCAGGATTTTCATCAAATGGTCCTTGTTTTGGAATTGCCATATGCCGTTTCATTTAGAGCGCTTGTCAAAATACCGTTCCGATAGCAGGGGTTGACGCTTGATCGAGGGCATCGATTCAGCGCTATAAGCCGCACCCCAAGCGCTCTATCAGACGGTCCTTGTATCAGTTTCATCAAATTTTGTAAAATATCGGAGGGTTGATAAAACGGCAACCGATTTGACGAGGGCGATGGGATCAGGGGGTGGATCGGTTCGGCTGTCGGGCGGCCTCGTCTCCGGGAACGCGGCAGGATCAAACCCCGGGTCCGCCGTTCCATTCCGCTGCCGGTTTCACATCATCGCATCGATCTTGTCCCATTGGAACAAGGCTGCTATAGAGTCATGGCCGCCGCCAAAACCCAAAGCCATGACTGTCGAACCGCTTGAAGCGGTCACTTCAAATAAAATCGCGCCAGCGATTTTATCGGGGATTGTCATGCATCTTCGCCGCATCGTGTTTCATGCCGACCGCTACCCGACCCGGGAGCACTACCCGTTTAGCCTTTCCGTTTTCCGGGATACCGAATCGCTCGTGTTCGATAGGCCGGTGACGTTCTTCGTGGGGGAAAACGGCACCGGAAAGTCCACCCTGCTGGAGACCATCGCCAGAAAATGCGGTATCCATATCTGGGAACAGCAGGCCGGCAGGCGGCCGGTGCACAACCCGTACGAAAAGAGGTTTCACGCCTATGTTTCCGTGGCGTGGGAAAAAGGGCCGGTGCCGGGGTCCTTTTTCGGCTCCGCCGTATTTCGGGACTTTGCCCGCATGCTGGATGAATGGGCCGCAGAAGAGCCGGCTCAGCTCACCTTGTTCGGCGGAAAATCCCTTACGACGCTTTCCCACGGCCAATCGATCATGTCCTTTTTCAAGGCGCGCTACCGAATCAAGGGGCTCTATCTCCTGGATGAGCCTGAAACCGCGCTTTCTCCAAGGACCCAGGTCGAGCTGCTCAACCTGTTGACACAGCTGGCCGACCAGGGCCATGCGCAGTTCATCATCGCCTCCCACTCGCCGATTCTGATGGCCTGTCCCAATGCCGTTCTCTACAGCTTCGATCAAAGCCCTATACAGGCCGTGGCCTATGAAGAGACCGACCACTACCGCCTGTATAAACGCTTCATGGCAGATCCCACCAGGTTCATGTAGGACATCGAGCGCTCAGCTCCCGGATTTTTTGCGCTTGTCCCGGATGTAGATCGACTTTGAGTGGCCGTCGCTTTGCACCCGCTCGTCGATTTCGAAAAGTTTGGTGGCCGCGGCAAGCTCTCCGAGCTTGCCGTAACCATAGTTTCTGGGATCGAACTCCGGCGCCTGCTTGGCGATGTTGCTGCCCACGGCCCCCAGGTGGGCCCACCCGCTTTCGTCTGAGGCCGCCTGAAGGGCATTTCGAAGGAGGGTGACCAGCTTGGCGTCCTGCTTCAATTCTGCAGGTTTTTTGCGCTTCTGCGTCGGTTCAGCGTTTTCCTGAAACCGGAGGACCTCGGTGTAAATGAATTTGTCGCAGGCCGAAACAAACGCCTTGGGCGTCTTTTTCTCGCCGAAGCCGTATACGAGCAGCCCTTCTTCGCGGATGCGGGAGGCGAGGCGGGTAAAGTCGCTGTCGCTGGAGACCAGGCAGAACCCGTCAAACCGGCCGGTGGAAAGAAGGTCCATGGCATCGATGATCATGGCGGTGTCGGTGGCGTTTTTCCCCACGGTGTACCGGAACTGCTGCACCGGCTGGATGGAGTGCTCCAGCAGCACCGCTTTCCAGCCGCCCAGGCTCGGCGTGGTCCAGTCTCCGTAAATTCGCTTGACGCTGGCCACGCCGAACTTGGCAACCTCGGTGAGCAGTCCCTCGGTAATGGACGGCTGGGCGTTGTCCGCATCGATCAAAACGGCAAGGCGATTCTGGGATGGGTCGTTCGGGTTCATGTAAAATCCCTTCTGGAGGCGACCGCATACGGTAGGCCTCCGCAATTTCTGTGAACAGTTCCGGTCAAGCACCGATGCAGTCAGCTCTCCACAATGCGACGGTATAGCTCCGGATCGGTGTCGCCTTCGGTGGACAAAACCAAAATTCTCGAATCCGGGCCCAGTCCCATCTGCCGGGCGGTCTTTTCCAGGACGGGACTGTGAAGCAGCTCGGCGACAAGGCCTGCGGTGACGGCCCCGGATTCTCCGGCCACCAGCGGCGCGTCTCCGGGCGCCGGCATAGCCAGCAGCCTCATTCCGCTGCTCGCCGTCCGATCCGGGCACACGACAAAGCCGTCCGCATTGCGACTCAGAATCGGCCAGGCAAGGCGGCTCGGCTCACCGCAGGCAAGACCGGCCATCATGGTATCCAGGGCTCCGGAAACCGGATGCGGGTTTCCGTCTCCGATGACGGCCGAGCGGTAGAAGCAGGCGGCGGCAGCCGGCTCGACCACGGCGAAATACGGCCGCGGATCGGTTTGAAACCGGCAGATATAGGCCATCAGTGCCGCCGCCAACGAGCCCACCCCGGCCTGGACAAAGACATGGGTCGGCCTCTCGTCTGCCATCTGCCGGTAGCTTTCCGAAAGAAGCGTGGTGTATCCCTGCATGATGGCTGTGGGGATTGCCTCATATCCAGGCCAGGCGGTGTCCTGCATCAACACCCATCCATTTGCCATCGCCTGCTTGGCCGCAAACCGGACGGCATCGTCAAAATTGCCGTCGACAAGGGTGGCCTCCGCGCCGAAGCTTCGGATCGCCTCGAGCCGGTGGCGGGAGGATCCACCGGGCAGGTAGACCACCGCCTTGCACCCGAGCTTTGCTGCGGTCCAGGCCACCGCCCGGCCGTGGTTTCCGTCGGTGGCGGTAACGAAAGTCGGCTTCCTCATGGCCGAGGCGGCAGAAAGGATTCGGTCGAAAGTCAGGTGGGCCGGGTCGATCCCCGTCTCCTGGGCAATGGTTACGGCGATGGCATAGCTTGCCCCCAACACCTTGAATGCTTTCAGATCGAAGCGGGCGCTTTCGTCCTTGACCCAGAGACGCGCTACTCCCAGGCGGCGGGCAAGGGATTCCAGGGCCACAAGGGGGGTCTCCCGGTATCCGGGCAGGCTCTCGTGAAACCGGCACACAATCGTCGGAAGATCGGCGGGGACCAACCGAAGGGCCTCCTCGGTGGGTGCTGCCGCCCGGTTCCGGTTCGGGTGATATCGGATTTCCATTTTACCTGCCGTTTGATTCCGAATTATGCGTGTGTATTGCCCATGGGCCGGTTTCGGCGCCGATGGCACCGGAAGAATCCAGCCAAGATCAAAGGTTGGCTACGCAACGATCTGAAACATTTTCAGGACCCAGAGGGTTAAAAGGATGAGAAGCAAAAGCCAGATCAGCAGCACCACCGCCGCCGCCCACAGGCTGAGCTTCTTTTTGTCTGTAAATATTTCCTGTGCCCGCTGCCGGCATTCGGCAAAGACGTCGGCCGGGACCATCTTCACTGCCAGATAGATCCCCAGCGGCAGAATGACGAGGTCGTCCAGGTATCCGAGTATGGGGATAAAGTCCGGGATGAGGTCCAGGGGGCTGAAGGCATAGGCCACCATGCAGAGGATAAAAATCCGCGCATAGCTGGGCACCCGCGGATCGCGGTAGGCCAGGTAAAGGGCCAGGGTGTCCTGCTTGAGCCTTACGGCCCGCTGATACATGCGGTCGAAAACCCCGTCGCCTTCCAATCTTGCCTCCCCGGTCTTTTAGCATCCCACCCTTCCGGCAACCAGCGCCGGTCGGCATCCTTGGATAGCCCGGATATTTCACGCCCCTGGGGTGTCCATTGGTAAATTAATCTCCGAAGAAAAGATTTCATGAATGCGCTTATCCGGAGTCCTCCAGCTATGGTCGGCCGGATGCCGATGGGGATCGGCTCGGATGCCGGGCAACTGTTTGAGCCGGTTAGGTC
>CBFCZJ010000157.1:0-8285 GCA_965602445.1 uncultured Desulfobacterales bacterium
TTTTCCGGAAAGCCCTGCTTTCTATTTAAAATCGCTGCGCGATTTTAAATAGTTCATCAGCTCCGGGATCGTGTCCTTGGGGCTGATCTTGTACCAGGCGGCGTCGATCTTGCCGTCTTCTCCGATGAGAAACGCCGAACGCACGATCCCCATAGAGGTTTTGCCGTACATCTTCTTCTCCCCCCACACGCCGTATGCTTCGGCGATGGCGTGATCTTCGTCGCTGAGCAGGGGAAAGCCCAGGCCGAATTTGTCGTCGAACTTTTTCTGGGCCTGCGGCGGGTCCGGGCTGATTCCCACCGCGGCCACCCCTTTTTTTTCCAGATCGGGCAGTGCGTCCCGCACCGCCTGGGCCTGGGTGGTTCAGCCCGAAGTGTTGGCCTTCGGATAGAAGTAGACGAAGACCTTGCTGCCGGAAAAATCGTCCAGCTTCACAGTACCGCCGTTCTGGTCCGGGGCCGTAAAGGTCGGGGCCGGATCGCCGGGATGAAGTTGCGCCATAGTGCACCTCCGATGCAGGGGTTCAATTTAACAATCCCAATATAGGGCTCCTGACGGTGCGGTCAACCGGGAACCCCCCTCGTTCGAATGTCAGGCGGCGTTAAATATAACATATCTCAGATATTTTTATATGCGCGTCAACTGTCACATGAAGATGGCGCTTCGAAACCGAAAAAATCAACAGCCGTTCTCAGTTTGGCATGCTTGAATCTTTGGATAAAGATAAGACGGAACCATCTTCGATCCGATTTTTTAGTTGACAAAATTATATCTGTGATATATATCCGAATCTAAAGCAACGGATCAAAATCCCCTAAACCAAACAGTGCCCGATAGCCGATAAAGGAAACGCGACCCGATGAAGGAGACGTTACGAGCCGCCGACGACGCGACGACCGTATCCGAGGAGCAAACCATACGCCTGATCAGGGAGTTGATCGCCATTTCCACTGTGGATCCCCCCGGCAACGAAATGGAGGCGGCCCTTCTCGTGGAGCAAGTGCTGCGCCGGGAGGACATATCCTGCCGAATCTTCGACCTGGGAAACGGCCGGGCCAACCTCGTGGCAAGACTGAAAGGCGCCGGCACGGTTCCCGCGCTCGTGTACTCCGCACACTTTGACACCATCGCCGTGGACGAATCCCAGTGGACGATGCCCCCTTTCGGCGGCGTGGTGCGCGAAGGACGCCTCTATGGCCGCGGGGCCACTGACATGAAAAGCGGGCTTGCCTCCATGGTTTGCGCCGCCGTCGACCTGAAGCGCCAGAAAGCGCAGCTGGACGGGGACCTGATACTGGCATTTTCGGCCGCCGAAAACTCATCGGGGCTGGGTGCCGCCGAACTGATCCGCTGCGGTGAACTGGACGGCGCCGGTGCCATGCTCATCAGCGAGCCGACCTCCCTAAAGGTCTTCATCGCCGAAAAGGGGGCGCTCTGGCTACGCGCAAGCGCAAGGGGGGTTTCCGGCCACGGGGCATTCGTTTCAGACTGGCGTAAAGACTACGGCAACGCGATCGTGCGGATGGCCCATTTCATCAACCGCCTGGAAACCCTGCAGCTGGACGTTGCCCCGCACCCGCATCTGGACCGTCCTTCGGTCAACGTGGGCAAAATATGCGGCGGCGTAAGCGCTCCGACGATCCCCGGCTCCTGCACCGCAGAGATCGATGTCCGAATGCTGCCCGGGCTGCGGCCGGAAACCGTGGCGGAAAAGATGCGCCAGCTTGCCGGAGAAAACATCGACATCGCCGTGATCGACTTCAAGCCGCCGGTCGTCACCCCAGCCAACCACCCGTTCGTGCGCCTCTGCATAGAGGCCTGCGAATCGGTTCTGGACGAATCTCCTGAGGTCACCGGTGTGCCGTACTACTCCGATGCCACCGTGTTCGCCCCTGCCCTCAATATTCCCATCGTCATCATCGGTCCCGGAGAGGTCGGCCACAGCGGAATTGCAGACGAGTTTGTCGAAATCGACAATGTGCTCAAAACGAACCGGATTTTTTCGAAAATTGCACGCCAGTACCTGAGCCGCGCCCGGGGCGCATGCCGCGAGGAGATTCCATGAACGAACGAATCTACGACAAGCTAAAGCGCAAAATCCTTTTTCTCGATCTGCAGCCGGGAGAGGCAATAGACGAGAAGAAGATCGCAGCCGAATTCAAGGTCAGCCGAACCCCAATTCGGGAGGTGCTTCAGAGGCTGGAGTGGGAGGGCCTCGTGGACATCATCCCCAGAGGCACTATTTCGGTGGCCTCCCTGGAGTACAACAAAATCAAGAGCACCTATTTCATGCGCGTGCACGTGGAAGGGCTTGCCGGCAAACTGGCGGCCGCCTACGGAAAACCGATGCACGTGGTCCGGATCAAAGCCGTGCTGGAGCAAATCACCGGAATCGGGGGAGAGTATACCCCGCGCCTTCTCATAGACTTCGATGCGGCTTTTCGGGAAATCCTCTACGAAGCCACCGGAAATGCCGTCTTAAAGGAGGTTTCCGACAAGCTCTACGAACAGACCGTCCGGGTGTGGCTTTCCCACGTTCAAAACG
The DNA here is from genome assembly GCA_965602445.1 of uncultured Desulfobacterales bacterium. Lineage (GTDB taxonomy): Bacteria > Desulfobacterota > Desulfobacteria > Desulfobacterales > CAFBRK01 > JAIPEL01. The sequence goes on from CBFCZJ010000157.1 coordinate 2,546, forward strand.
ACCAGACCAACGCCATTTTGAAAAGGGAGTTCGAATACCTGGTCGAAGAAATCGAATCGGCCATCGAAACGATCGAACAAAAAGACCGAGACAAGGCCGAAAAAGATCGAAAGGACATCATCATCCGCCACATCAAGCGGGCAAACGAATATTTCATGCAGGACATACAGCTTTACTGAGACCGGAGTCTTCAACAACCATGGCCGAATTGAAAGCAAAAATTCATCGAGACCGGCTGAAGCACAACATCGGGGTGGTCCTCGCCCATGTGCCGGAACGCATCCGGGTGATCGGTGTCGTCAAATCCGGCGGATACGGACACGGCGCTGCTGAAATTGCCGGGGTCCTGACAGAGGTGGGGATCGACTACCTGGCCGTCTCGGACCTGGAAGAAGGACTTTCTCTACGAAAGCACCTCCAGCAAACACCCATTCTCGTGCTGGGTGAAATCGGAGCGCGGCACGCGGCCGAAGCGCTCATCAACGACCTGACCGTCACCCTTTCGGACCTCGATACGGCCTCGAAGCTGTCGCGCATCGCCGGTGCCATGGAAACCAGGGCCAGGGTCCATATCAAGGTAGATACGGGAATGGGCCGCTTCGGCATGCCTCCGGAATCCGTTGTGTCGGCGATCGAGGCGCTGTCTGAAATATCCACCCTCCACGTGGAGGGTCTTTGCTCCCATCTGAGCACAACCTTTTCCGACGACGAGGAAAGCGACGGCTTTACCTTAAGACAGCTGGATCTGTTCGAGGCGGTCTGCCGGGAGACCGACGACAGGGGGCTTTTGCCCGAGATGGTGCACATCGGGAGTTCCACCGGTCTCATCGGCTTTCCCGACCGGGTGGTTTCAGGGCTCTGCAACAGCCTGCGCATCGGAACCCTGTTTCTCGGCTACGAGGAACGGCCATCGGACTGGCACCGCCACGTCAAACCCGTGGCCGACATCTACACGGTCGTCCACATGATCCGCACCCTTCCGGCCGGCCACCCGGTGGGATATGCCAAGACCTTTACCACGACCCGGGAAACCCGCGTCGCCATTTTGCCCGTGGGATACGGGCACGGATTTCATCGCGACCTGGGCAACACCGGCGAAGTGGTCGTCAACGGCCTCCGGGCGCCGATCATCGGAAAACCGAGCCTCGGCCAGATCATGGTCGACGTCAGCCACATCGCCGACGTGAAGCCCGGCGACCGGGCCGTTCTTGCCGGCACGGACATCTCCGCCTTCGAAGAGGGCCGCAAAATCAGCCGGGGAACCTGGGAGGTGCTGCTGCCGCTGCTGGAGCACTGCGAGCGCACGTATCTTTGATCCAGAAAAGCCTGCGGCCGCGCGGGCGATCGATGGTCTTGTTTGGCGCGCAAGACAGGAAGAATCCTCTACCAGACAAGGAAACGCCAGATGAGTCAAAACCAATCTGCATCGAGCAGCGAAACGCACGACAGCACCGCCAGAAAAAAGACCCCGGTGCGGAAGGCGGTCTTCCTTTTGGACGGCATTCTGCTGAAAATCGAAGAGGCGATCCTGTCCTACGGCATTATCGCCCTGGCCCTGCTGGTCATCGGCAGCGTGGTGAGCCGGTCGGCGTTCAACAGTAGCTGGATTTTCATGGAAGAGGTCGCCAACACCCTGATGATCCTGATCACCTTTCTCGGCCTCGGCTACTGCGTCCGCAAGGCCCGGCACATCCGGATGTCGGCCATCCACGACATGCTTCCGAAACCGATCCGAAAGGTTTTGATCATCGTGGTGTCGCTGGGAACCGGCGCGGTGATGCTCGTCATGGGCTACTGGTCGCTGCTCTACACCGCCCAAGTCCATACGGCGGGAAACGTGACGCCCGCGCTTCGGGTTCCCATTTATTTCATCGTCATGTGGATTCCGGTCGGCTTTTTCATGGCGGCCACGGAGTACTTCATGGCCATCTACAAAAACCTGCGAAGCGGTGAAGTCTATCTTTCCATCGAAGTGCCCGATGTTTACGAGGACGAAAGCCAGGGGACCCTTGGCGATGGAGGCCAGGGCCTTACAGGGGTCTCCTGCACGGAGGCAGGCGGGGCTTGCAACAACCGGCAGGGAGGGTAGCCCATGATCACCGTTATGCTTGTCATCATGATCGTCTGTCTCCTGCTCGGATTTCCCTTCATGGTGGCGCTGATCACCGCCCCGGCCTTCATTTTCCATGAATACTTCCCGTTTCTGAACATGAGCATCCTGATTCAGCAGACCGTCGGCGGCGTCAAGCCGATTTCCCTGATCGCGATTCCCATGTTCATGTTCGCCGGCGACATCATGACCGCCGGGCACTCGGCCAACCGGCTGCTCGATTTCGTCAGCGCGTTTTTGCGCCACGTCCGCGGGGGCCTGCCGATCGTCACGGCGGCCGGCTGCACCGTTTTCGGGGCGGTGTCCGGTTCGACCCAGGCCACCGTCTGCGCCATGGGCGGTCCGCTTCGCCCCAAACTTCTGGCGGGCGGGTACAGCAGCAGCTTTTCCACGGCCCTGATCATCAACGCCAGCGACATCGCCTTTTTAATCCCCCCCAGCATCGGGATGATCGTCTACGGAGTGGTGACCGGCACATCGGTGGGGGAGCTGTTCATCGCCGGAATCGGCCCGGGGCTGTTCATTCTCCTGTTGTTTTCGATCTACTGTTTCGTGTACGCCTCGATCAAGCAGATGCCGGTGCTGCCCAAGGCGGACTGGAAAGAGCGCTTCTATGCCGTAAAGGGCGCTGTTTTGCCGTTGGGATTTCCGGTGATCATCATCGGCGGCATCTATTCGGGAATTTTCAGCCCCACGGAAGCGGCCGCTTTTTCGGTGCTCTACGCGTTTATTCTGGAGGTCTTCGTCTACAAGACGGTCAAGATTCGCCAGATCCCGTCCATTGCTTTGTCCACCGGCATCATCACAACGGTTGTCTTCATCCTGGTCGGCGTGGGAACGGCCTTTTCCTGGACCATTTCCTTTGCCCGGATCCCGTCGCTCATCCTTCCCGGGATCATCGGAGAGGCCCCGGGCCAGACCTGGGTGCTGATCATCATCTCCATCGCCTTTTTTCTCGGCTGCATGTTCGTCGATCCGGTAGTGGTGATCATCATCCTGGCCCCGGTTTTCCGTCCGGTCGTACAGCAGATGGGCATCGATCCGGTGCTGGTGGGGGTCATCGTCACGCTGCAGTGCGCCATCGGTTCTGCCACGCCGCCTTTCGGCTGCGACATTTTTACGGCCATCGCCGTGTTCCGAAGGCCGTATCTGGAAGTAGTCAAGGGAACGCCGCCCTTTATCCTGATTTTGGTCTTCGCCAACGCCATGCTGATCCTGTTTCCGGAAATCGCCTTGTTCATCCGGGACATCGGATTCGGCAAATGAGCCAGCCCGCGTCGATGAAACCGGCTGGATCCAAAGGCCGCCGAACCGTCGACGCCTTTGTACCTTCATTTCGGGAGGCCTTCGCCGGCCCGCCCGGCGGCTTTTCAAAAGCCGTTCTTCAAGAACCCGGCGCTGCGGCGCCCATTCAACCCCGGGAGGTAGTTATGAAAAACAGATTTAGAAGCAAATTGGTCGTACTGGCAGTGGCGGTTGCCCTGACGCTGTGCTTTTGCGCTGTGGCCACAGCCAAGGAACAGGTGTGGCGCTTCGCCCTCGAGGAGATCGAAGGGACCCTCCAGCACGCCCTTGCAACCAAATTCAAGGAGCTGATGGCGGAAAAATCCGGTGGTGAGATCAAGGTCGAGGTTTACCCCTACGGCCAGCTCGGCACCATCGACCAGATGACCGAGCTGCTGCAAAACGGCGCCATTCAGTTTTCGATGATTTCCCCCGGCCACCTGGGGTCCTTCATTCCGGAGGTGCAGGTGTTTTCCATCAACTACCTGTTTCCCGACGACATGGACGTGATCCGCTCGGTGCTGCGGGGCAACAACGAAACCTTTGCGGTGCTCGGCCCCCACTTCGAAAAAAAGCAGCTCAAGCTGGTGGCGCTTTTTTCGGAAGGCTATCACCAGTGGACCACCAAGGAGCTGGTGCGAAGCCCGGAGGATTTCGACGGCCTTAAGATGCGGGTTATGACCTCGCCGATCCTGGTGGAGGCGTACAAGGCCTACGGGGCAAATCCTACGCCCCTGCCCTTTTCCGAGGTCTACTCCTCGCTGCAGCTCAACATGATCGAGGGGCAGGAAAATCCGTACGCCACCATCTGGGAGATGAAGTTCTACGAGGTGACCGACTACATGATCACGGCCAAACACCGGATGTACGTGGTTTCCATGTCCTCCAACGCGGACTTTTTCAACGGCCTGCCGAAAAAGACGCAGGAAATGGTCAAAGAGGCCGTGGTCGAAAGTCTCGACTACTACTACGAGTTTGAAAACGACTTCAACAACAAGCGGCTGGACCAGATCATGGAGGCCAAACCGTCCTACAAGCACATCAAGCTGACCCCTGAAGAGATCGCGGTCTTCAAAGATAAATCCAAGGGGGCAAGAGACGTGTACGTGGAGATGGTGGGCCAGACCGGGAAGGAAGTGCTCAAGGCCATCGACGCAGACATCCGAAACGCCCGTTAGCCGGGCTGACGGCACCCTCCTTTTGCAGGGGGGGAGAGGCGGCCCTGGTTGGCCTGTCCGTTGCCACGAACCGAGGCCGCTCAGCGGCCGCCCACTCCCGATGTCGGCACCATGTCCTGAAATGGACAGAAAGTCAATTTTTCTATAAAACCCGATCAATTCAAGTGAAAACAGGGTCGGTCGGCGGGCAGCGGAAATTTTCCGCTGCCCGCTTTATTTTCTGATGCCAGAATTTGGACATTCCCGTCGAAACATAGTATGGGGCTTTCACGAGAATTTCGGCAAAATCGATCATCCCATGGAATAAACCGCTGCCTGATGGAAGAAAAAAAGCTGACGAAAGTCCTTGGGCCGGTGCTTCTGCTCACCGGCATATTCATGCTTCATTTCATGGCCCGGCAGATCGTCGGTCCACTGCTGCCCGCCATGGAAGTCGGACTTGGGATTACACACGCTCAGGCCGGCCTTTTCATCTTGCTGATGGGCGTCGGCTTCTTTCTGGGTCAGGTCGGGGCCGCCTACCTGGCCGGAGCCTTCGGATACCGAAACTGCATTCTCGCGTCGCTGCTGGTGGCCGCAGCAGCCACGGCGGCCCTTAGCCTTTCATCCTCCGTCCGGCTTCTTTACCTCTTTTTTCTGTGCCTGGGGATGACCGGAGGACTGTACGTGCCGTCGGGCATCACCCTGATCACGGTCCTGGTCCGGCCGCAGGACTGGGGCAAGGCCATGGGAATTCACGAACTGGCCCCCAATATCGCGCTGGTTGCAGTCCCGTTCATGGCCACGGCGGCCGTGGCGGCGGCATCGTGGCGCACGGGCTATCTGTTCATAGCCGCGCTGCTGGTCTGCCTCGCAGCCGCTTACACGCTTTTCGGGGTCGACGCCGAAAAGCGCCCGCCCGCCCCGGATCTTCGCCAAATCAAAATCATTCTGAAAAACCCTTCGTGCTGGTGTCTGGGAATGCTGATCAGCCTGGCGGTGGGGATCGAAACCGGGGTTTACACCATGGTCCCCCTGTTTCTGGTGAGCGAACGCGGCTTCGATCTGGCCGATGCCAACCAACTGCTGGGCCTTTCCCGCATCCCGGGCCTTGTCATGGTGCTGCTGGCGGGCTGGATCACCGACCGGCTGAGTCCGTCGACCACCATCACCCTGTCCCTTGCATTGA
>CBFCZJ010000158.1:0-8267 GCA_965602445.1 uncultured Desulfobacterales bacterium
CGCGTAGTCGGCGATCATCATCAAGGTTTCTTTCGTGGTGGATGGCTCAAAGCCGCTGAGCACCTCTTTTGCCGAACCCACGAACCCCGATGCTTTTTCCCTCGTGTAGGCAATCCCGCCATACTGGTCGAGGAGTCTTACGAGATCGGAAAAATCGGCCGGGTCAAAATCCTTTCTTTGAATGATTTCGACCATCCGTTCGCGGTCATCCGGTTCGGCCTGCGACAGGGCATGGATCACCGGCAGCGTCAGTTTACCCTCCCGCAGATCTGCGCCCACTTCCTTTCCCAAAAGACGGCTGTCGGCCACGTAGTCAAGAAGGTCGTCGGCCATTTGAAATGCGATACCGAGCCGGTACCCGAAGTCGGAGAGCCGGCGCACCTCGGTTTTCGAGGCTCCGGCCACCAGGCCTCCCACGCGGCAGGCGCCCCGGATGAGTCCGGCCGTTTTGTTTTCGATGATCTGCAGGTAGTCGGCCTCCGTCAGGGAAAGGCTCCCTTTTTTGGAAAGCTGTTCGATTTCCCCCTGGCTCATGTTTTCGGTGATGAGGGCAATCGCCTGAATCACTTCAAGCAGGCCGGTTTCTGCGGCGATGCTCAAAGATCGGGCCAGCAGAAAGTCTCCGACCAGCACGGCGGTTTCACTGCCATAGACGCTGTGAGCCACCGGCTTTCCCCGTCGAACGGCAGCGCCGTCGACCAGGTCGTCGTGCAGGAGCGTGGCGGCGTGGAGATATTCGAAAATAGTGGAAAACTTTTTGTCTTTTTCCCCCGAGTACCCGCACAGCCTCGCTGAGAGCACCATCAACAGCGGCCGGAGCCGCTTGCCTCCGGAAAAGAGAATGTGCCGTGCGGTTTCGGAAACCAGATCGAGATAGGGCGTCAGGTTTTCCGCCAGCGCCGACTCGATGGCCGCCAGGTCTTCACCGATGCGGTCCAGCAGGCGGCGCTTCAAGTCGGTCATTCAGGGACTCCTATCAGGTCGTATTCATCGGCTTCGACGATGCGGGCCCGCACAAAGCTTCCCGGAGAAAGAGACGGACTGCGAACATAGGTTGCGCCGTCGACTTCCGGTGCCTGGGTTGCGGTTCTGCCGGCAAAAAGCTGTTCATCGATTCGTTCTTCGACCAGCACGGGCAGGCGCCGACCGATATGTCTCCGGTTATGATCCAGGGAAATTTCCGCCTGCAGGGCCATAAGCCGGTGAAAACGCTCTCGGGCGATGTCTTCATCCACAGGATTTTTCAGCCGGTGGGACGGAAGATCGTCGGCGTCAGAATAGAGGAAAACCCCGAGATGGTCAAAGCGAATCTCGGAAGCAAGCTCCAGGAGCAGGTCAACGTCGGCTTCGGTCTCTCCGGGAAATCCGACGATCGCTGTCGTGCGAAGAGCGGCCTCCGGTACTGCGGATCGGATTTTTGCCGCCACCTTCCGTATTTGCCCCGGTCCATATCCGCGGCCCATGGCATGCAGCACACTGGGACTGGCGTGCTGGATCGGAATGTCGAAATAAGAGCAGATCTCGGGACGTTCGGCAACGACCTGGATCGTATCATCCGAGAGGCTTTCCGGGTGTCCGTACAGAAAACGAATCCAGGGCCGCCGATCTTCCGGTGTCTGACCGGCAAGATCGGCCAGTCTCGCAAGGAGCGCTGCAAGGCTGGCTGGGGGAGTCAGGTCCGCCCCGTAACCGGTGCTTTCCTGCGCGATGAGCGTCAGCTCCTTGACCCCGGAATCGATCTGCTCTCGGGCCTCTGCCAGGATGTCGTCCAAGGACCGGCTCCGCTGGCGGCCCCTTAGCTTCGGAATGATGCAGTATGTGCAGCGCCGTCTGCATCCTTCGGCAATTTTCAGGTAGGCGGTGTGCCGGGTGCTTCTGACCCTGGGGGCATGCGGAGGCGACAGGGACGGCGTTTCAGGGTCCGGCAGCATGCAGATCGGCGAGGCGCTATCGGCTGTTGAAGCCTCGACGATTCGATCGAAAGCGCCGGTTCCTAAAAATGCGTCGACCTCGGACAGAGAGCGGATCAACTCCCGGCGGTACCGCTCCGGCAGACAGCCGGCCACGATCAGCTTTCGACAGCGGCCGCTTTTTTTGTGCTCGGCCATTTCGAGGATGGTTTCGATCGACTCTTCCACGGCCGGGGTGATGAAGCTGCAGGTATTGACGACGATGATCTCGGCTTTGGACGGATCTTCGGTGATTTGCAGCCCGGCGGCCTGAAGACGGCCGAGCATATGTTCGCTGTCGACCCGGTTCCGGGCGCAGCCGAGGCTGACGAGGTGAACCTTCATAAATAAAAGCGCTCCGCGCTTTTAGAGCGCCTGGCAGAGAAATGCGCCGATAGCTTAGACGCTCGGTGGTCGGTCCGCATGTCGATCATCCTGCCATCGGAGGCGCTCTAAAAGTAGTTTGTTTCCAACAAAAAATAGGGATTGTCAGAAATCCGTTCCGTTTCATCTGGCCTGGTTTGCCGCTGGATGAGCAACTTTCGCGATGCAAAGGCAGATTGACAATCCCTATCCAAAGTGCCGCTGCAATCGGAACGTTATTCTGACAAGCGCTCTAGAATGTTTGGCAGCACCGACAACAAAGGACCGTCGGAAATTCCGACGGTCCTTGTGACATGGTTTTGGTCATTTGAAAATTCGGATTTAGAATTTGTTTCGGATTTCGATATTTGAATTTCGGATTTAAGTGTACATGCTTTCGGGGCTTATATCCGAGCGGGTCCTCTGGGTCCGGATCTTTACTTCACGGCCGGAGTATGACAAGCAACCTATCCCCGGAGTTTTTTGACCTCCTCGGTGATCAGGGGGACGATTTCGAACAGGTCGCCGACGACGCCGTAGTCGGCCTTGGCAAAGATCGGCGCTTCCGGGTCCTTGTTGACGGCGACGATGACCTTGGATGTGGACATCCCGGCCAGGTGCTGAATCGCGCCGGAGATGCCGCAGGCAACGTACAGGTTCGGGGAGACCACCTTTCCGGTCTGGCCGACCTGGTCTGCATGGGGACGCCATCCTTCGTCCACCGCCGATCGGGAGGCGCCGACAGCCGCTCCCAGCGCTTCTGCCAGCGTCTCGACAACGGTGTAGTCGGCTCCGCCCATGCCTCTTCCTCCGGAAACCACGATATCGGCCTCGGTCAGCTCGATCTTGCCCGTCTCCAGGGTTTTGTCGACGGTCTTGACCTGGATCGGTCCGGGATCGACGTCGATCTTTTCCATGCGACCCTCGCCTTCCTTTTCCTCGATGCGCATGGCATTGGGACGCAGGGCGGCGATCGGCGGATTGCCCTCTAAAATGACTTCGGCGATGATTTTTCCGCCGTACATCGGCCGGGTGGCGACCCACTGTTCGCCGTCCTGGCGGATGCCGGTGGCATCCATGGCCAGGGGGGCGTCGATCCGGGCGGAAAGCCTCGCCGCCAGGTCTTTTCCCTGGGCGGTGGCGCCGAGAAGCACCACGGACGGTTGTTCCTGTCGTATGCATTCGGCCAGGATCCGCACATAGGCTTCGGTGCAATAATCGGCCAGCTCGGGCCGGTCGGCAAGCAGGATACGGTCCGCGCCGTATCCACCCAGCGTTTCTGCGGCCGCCTCCATCCCGGAGCCGATCACCGCGGCCACCAGCGGCAGGCCGAGCCCGTCGGCCAGACGTTTTCCTTCGCTGACCGCTTCGAAGGACACCTTCCGAAAGGCGCCCTCGAGCTGCTCGGAAATCGCAAAGATACAGGCTGACATGAGATTCTCCTTCGGTTCGCTGCCGGAAAAAACCCTGCCGGCAGCCGATCCTCGTTTAGATTACCTTGGCTTCCTCGTGAAGGGCCTTGACCAGTGCGGCCGCCTTTTCCGCCGCGCTTTCTCCTTCGATGATGCGTCCTCCACCGCGCTCGGCAGGGGGAGACAGGATCCGAATGCGAGCGGTCGGGCCCTCTATGGCGCCGGCATCGAGACCGAAATCGGCCAGGGTCTTGGTTTCCAGCGGTTTTTTCTTGGCCTTCATGATGCCCGGCAAGGAGGCATACCTCGGTTCGTTCAATCCCCGCTGGGTGGTAAAGAGCATCGGCAGCGGGGATTCGACCACGACGGTGCCGCCTTCGATGGTTCGGTGGCAGCGGATGCTTCCGTCTAAAAGCTCGGTCTTGATGACCATGGAGACGTTGGGAATTTGAAGGTATTCGGCGACCGCCGGCCCCACCTGAAACTGGTCCGCATCGACCGCCCGCTGGCCGGCGATGACCAGATCGAAAGAAATCTGTTGTAACGCTGCGGCAAGCACCCGTGCGGTGGCCAGGGCCCCTTTGCCGAGGGCGGCCGGATCGTTGACGAGAACGCCGGTGTCGGCGCCCATGGCCAGCGCCGTTCGAATCGCCTCTACAGCCTTGTCCGTTCCCACGGAGAGAACGGTTACGCTGCCGCCCTGGGCTTCACGAATCCGCAAGGCCTCTTCCACGGCAAACTCGTCGTAAGGATTGATGACCCACTTGAGCTCTTCGGTTTTGATGGAAACTCCGTCATCGGCCACCTGAATCAGAGATTCGGTGGCCGGCACCTGTTTTAACAGCACAACGATATCCACGTTCTTTTCCTTCCTTGCGCCTGTGCCCGGCAGCATTCAGGCTTCCGGGCAAATGGTCGGATCCGGCCGCGGATGATTCGTTCCGCGGCTTTGGCAGGAGCGCTCCCTTCCGCCTCATTTACCTAGTACTAGCGAATTTTCAACAAAAAGAAATTAAATAGCTAGAAATATTTGGATAAATAATTGCTCACGAGTAGATACAAAAGGGAACCGCAATTGTCAATGGCTCATTGCGGTAGCTGGGAAAGGGCCTTTTCCAGCATCTGGGCGGGGGCAAGGTGCTCCTGGCCGCTCAGATCGACGGGCTCCAGTACGACGTCGGCTTTCCAGTCGTCGGATGAAAATCGGTGCTCGGCCAGCACGCCTTTAAGCCGGTCGCACACGGACTCGGCTTTTTCCGGAGCCGTTCTCGGCATCAGAAGACCAAAGGTGTTGATGTCGAGGCGTCCGAAAGTGTCGCACCGCCGGATGTCGGAAAAAAGACTGCGGCAGATCTGTTCCAGGATCCGGTCCTGCCCCTCTGTGTCTTCGCCCTCTTTGACGGCGGTAAAGTCGACCCTCATCACCAGCATCGAGAGAGGCTCTTCAAACCGGCGGGCGCGATAGGTTTCGGCCTCCAGGATTTTGACGAACCCCCGGCGGTTGCACAGGTGGGTCAGGTCGTCTTCAAGGCTCAATGCCGCCATGCAGTGGGTGGCGCTTTCCAGTCGGTCGCAGAGGATGTTCATCATGTTGAAAAAAAAGCGATGGGCCGTGGGCGGATAGAGCCACTGCAGCCGTTTGATCATTTTCATGTTGATCCGCAAAAGCTCGCCGGGGTGCTTTCCGATCACCGTGGCCGACCTCGGGGCCGACCGCAGGAGGCCCATTTCCCCAACCACGTCCCCCACCCGAAGCCGTTGGACCAGCTTGTGGACGCATCCTGGATTGGTGGCCTCCGGGTCTTCGATGGGATCGAAGACATCCAGCCCCCCGGAAATCACCGCATACATTGAATCGCTGGCATCGCCCTTGCGAAAAAGCACCTCGCCGGCGGAAAACGGCTGGAGGCTGCCGGCCATGAGAATGTAGTTGATCTGGGTGCGGGACAGGCCGTTGAACAGCGGAATCCCCAGCCGGGCCTCCTTGCCTAGTTTCAGCCGGATCAGGTCCCAGATGGTGACCAGCTCGACGTGGAGCATCAGCGAAGGCAGCAGGATCAGATCCCCCACCAGGGCCGAGATCATGGTGATCACCATCATCGTTCCGAAGATCGCGGTGGGGGTAAAGTTCGACAGCGACAATACGGCAAACCCGATGCTGATGGTAATGGTGGTAAAGACGATGGGACGCCCCATATGGAGAAGGGTCTCTTTCAGGGCTCGGCGATCATCCAGATCCTTTCGAAATTCGCGGTTGTATCGGACCATGTAATGGATCGTGTCATCGACCGCCAGTCCGATGGCGATGCTGGCGATCAGACTGGTGAACATGGAAAGTTCGACGCCGAACCATCCCATGATGCCGAAGTTGATCACGATCGGAAACAGGTTCGGCAAAATGGCGATCAGGCCGACCTTGGCCGAGAGAAAAAGCGTAAACATGATCGCAAAAACCAGGATCATGGTCAGCGACAGGCTCTTGATCTGGCCGCTGGTCAGCAGGTGGCTGCTGGCGGAGACGACGACGCCGAAGCCGGTGACGTTCCAGTTCAGGTCCGGGGAAAAGTGCTGTTTTGCGTAGTCGAGAACCTGTTCCCGGGTCCGGAGAAAATCCCGGGAGCTGGACATGTGGGTGAGCAGCATGATGTTTGCCGCTGTAAAATTCGGTGTCATGAAACGGGTCATCATCTCTTCGCCGAGCATGATCCGGTAGCTGTTGATCAGCATCCTGGCTTCCCAGGCCTCTTCGGGCAGACGGTAATATTCCGGTTTGTAGCCGTTGGACGCGTAGTTGACGAGCTTGAGGTAGTCGGCAAAGGAGACGGTTTTGTCCACCCCGGGCAGGGTGTCCAGGTGGGCCTGCATCCGGGCGATGTCTGCGATGTGTTCGGAAGATTCGAAAAAGAATTCTTCGGCGCTTTCCATGACGACGTTGATCGGAAAACTGCCGGAAAGGTGTTGGTAAATATCGTGGAAATGTCGGCTTACCGGAGTGTCCGGCTTAAAATAGCCGACCGGGTTGGTCTCCACCCGGAGCTGGAAAATTCCCAGGACGCAGAAGATGACCACCACTGCGATCACCGGCAGAACCTTGCGCTGGTGGTGGAGATTCAACCGGATGATAACCGAAAGAAGCCGCTCGATCCAGGCCGCCGAGGTGGCTTGTCTGGCCTTGGCGGATCTTCCCGGGGAAAGCAGGGAGAGCCCGGCGGGAAACGCCGTCATCGCGATCACCAGCAGACTGACCATGCCGAAGCAGGAGAAAAGGGCGAATTCGCGGATCGCGGTGATCCGGTTCAGGAGCAGTGAACCCAGCCCGATGATGGTGGTCGTCACCGCCAAAATGGTCGGAAATCCGATGCTCGAAAATGCCTCCAGCACGATTTCCCGGGAACTGCGGGAAAATTTAGACTCCGCAATGCAGGCGGAAACGATGTGCAGGCAGTAGGCCGTGCCGACGGCGATCAGAAACACCGGAACGATCATGATCACCATCGACAGTGGAATGCGGGTCAGTGCCATGAGCCCGAAAGTCCAGACAAGAGTGAGGGTCACGCAGGCCAGGGGGAAAAACAGGTAGCGGATGCTTCGAAACAGGACCAGCAGCACCGCGGCGATGAGAAGAAAGGTGATCGGCGGCAGGCGGAAGAAGTCTTTTTCCGTGAACTTTGCCAGGGCCTGGGAGACCAGCGGCATGCCGATCTGATACAGGGTCAAGCCCTCTTCGGCCCCGGCGATCAGGGCGGAAACATCGCCGATGACCTGTTCGTGCTCGGCCTCGTTTTCCAGGAGCAGCGTCAGCACCGTGGCCGTGCGGTCTTCTGAAATAAGATTGTTGCGAAACAATGAAACCGGCAAGAGCACTTCGGCAAACCGATCGAGGGGCCACTGACCGGTGGCATCGACGGCCTTGCGCACTTCAGGCAGGCTGATGACCCGGCGCACGCCGGCTATGGCGGCTGCCTGGTTTGAAAGGACCTCAATGTGACGATAGGTGGCCGGATCGAAAATATCTCCGGCCTTGATGACCACCCGGATGATTTCGTCTGAACCGAAGGTCTCCTTGAATGCGGCATATTGATCGGTTTCAGGAAGATCGTCGATGATCAGGTCATAGATGGAGGTGCTGAAGGTCAGGTTCGGAATCTGCACTGCAAAAAAAAGGCTTACGGCCAGCACGGCGGCGATGACGACAAGCGGACGGCGAAGAACGATCTGGGAAAGGAACCGTTGAAGGGAGAAAACCTTCAGGATGCGTTCGCTCATAGGCGGTCTTCCCAGAGGCGTTGCGGTAAGATGCAGGAAAGCAGGAAAAAAAGATCGCTTCCAATTACTAGTTTCGGCCGGTTTTGTCAACACTCAGACAGTTGCCCGGCATCCGAACCGACACCCATTGGCCGCCGAGTGGATGCAACTGGTTTAAAATGCCTGTAGATAGAACGCTTAGGAGGGGGGAAATCCGGACGACGTCCGGTCTGAAAAACCGCCGGCTTCCCGCACGACGAGCACGCACTCGACACCTGCCAGACGATCCACGAGTTCA
>CBFCZJ010000159.1:0-8247 GCA_965602445.1 uncultured Desulfobacterales bacterium
GACACGGAGGTCGTGCCCTACAAAAACCCCGGCTTCGATCGAAGTTTCACATAAGATGCCCAGGGTCCGAGACCCGCAAAGGATCCGAAGACAGCGTTTTTTGCCGACATCGGACATCAGACATCGGACATCTGAAGGCACTTGATCTTTACGCCTTCAAGCATCCCAGCCTCCCAGCTTCCCAGCCTCCCAGCGGCGAGAAACACTTTTCCATCGTTGCCAATTGGGCAAAACCGTTTAATCTATAGACATGAATGACCGACCTACATCTCGTCGCTTTGCCATCGTCACCCTCGGCTGCCGGGTCAACCAGTGTGAATCCGACTCCCTGGCCCAGCAACTGAAGGACGACGGTTGGAGCCAGGCGGCGCCGGATATCGAACCCGACCTGGTGATCGTCAACACCTGTACGGTAACCGCCAAGGCGGCGATGCAGTCGCGCCAGGCCATCCGACGAATCCGCAGGGATCATCCAGGCACCCGGCTGACCGTTACCGGTTGTTATGCCCAGGTGGCGCCAGAGGAGATCCGAAGGATCGACGGGGTAGACGTCATCTGCGGAAACACTGAAAAAGGTCGGATCCCGGAAAAAATGACCGGGGAGTGGGCGGATACGGTTTCCCCCCACCTGGCGGTTTTTGCGATCGATCGACCGCGTTCGTTTTCGCCGATCTGCGTTCCGCTGGAAGGGGACCGGACCCGCCCCGTGCTCAAGATCCAGGACGGCTGCAACAGCTTCTGCACGTACTGCATCGTGCCTTACGCCCGGGGGCGAAGCCGAAGCATGCCCCCCGATGAGGTGATGGCCCACATCCGGGCGATGGAGGCCGCCGGCTTTCACGAGGTGGTGCTTTCCGGGATCCACTTAGGGGCTTACGGCGCCGATCTTCATCCTGCAATCAGCTTCGCGGCCCTCCTGCAAAGAATCGAGAACGAAACCGCCGTCGAACGGGTTCGGTTGAGCTCCATCGAACCCAAGGAGCTGACGTCGGACGTTTTGGATCTTGTCGCCGCATCTTCCCGCTTCTGCCCCCATTTTCATATCCCGCTGCAAAGCGGTGACAACGAAGTCCTACAAAAAATGGGAAGACCGTACTCAGTCGAATCATTCGAGAAGCTTGTCACTTCCATCCGCAGCCAAATGCCCGAAGCGGCCATCGGGGTCGATGTCCTGGTCGGTTTTCCGGGGGAAACAGACGCCTCTTTTGCCCGGACCTTTCGGCTCATTGAACGGCTTCCGGTGACCTACCTGCATGTGTTTCCCTTCTCTCCACGGGCCGGTACACCAGCCTTTGCATTTCCCGAAAAGGTTGCTCCCGAGACGCTTCAGGACCGATGCCGCAGGCTCCGGGCGCTGGGGCGGGCCAAGCGGTCCGCGTTTCTGGAGCAAGTGGTCGGCCGCCAGGTGTCCGCCCTGGTGGAGGCAAAAAGAGACCCCCGTACCGGGCGGCTCAAGGCCACCTCCAAAAACTACATAACAGTCCTGATCGAGGGGGCGGATTCGCTGAAAAACCGGATTGTGTCCTGCCGGGTCGGACGGCGATGGGGCGAGGCATCGGTATTGGGGGAACTGCAACAGCCAGACGGCAAAACCAAGGCAATGGAAAAACCGTAAAACGCCGGGCCAGGTTCAGGTTTCCAGATCCGTTTTCACCCGGACACCGGCGCTGGTAAAGTTGGACGGCGACAACAACTCCGTCAAGAAAAACACGAGGCCCCGATGCCGGGTCATGAGCTACGCGCCGGCGGCTTTATGCGTTGCAGCGTCGAATACGGCATTGATCAGATCCCGAAGACGGGGGCCGTCGCTGTTTTCCGAGGCGCCGCTGTTTGCTGTTCCCGACTTGGAAGCCGCTTGGGCTTTTTCTATTTCCTGCGCCAGGTCAATGACTTCAAAAGAGGTGGCAAGCTCTCCTTCTGCGCTCGACTCCAACTTCAGGCAAATGATCCGCCTGACGTTTTTGAGCAGAAAAGACGTCAGCCTTTTATCTTCCTCTGCATTGCACAGGTAAAGAATCCGATCAAAAGCTTCCCGGCAGCTTCTGGCGTTGATCGTTGCAACAGCCAGCAGCCCGGACCTGGCCGTGTCAAGGCTTGCCCTGCAGGTGGCCTCATCTTGCAATTCGTCTACCATGATCAAATCCGCGCCGCTTTTGACAGCCGATGAGGCCGCCTTTTCATAATCGAAGAAATGAATTCCTTTTTGCAGCTGCATGATGGATGAGCAGGTCTGGGCGTGAAACGTTTCAATTGGATTTTCCAGCGTGACCACGGTAGAGTGCCTGTTTTGATTCACGGCATTGAGCATTGCATTCATAAACGTCGTCCTGCCGCTGCTTGGCTTGCCGGCGACGATGACGAGGCCTTCGGTAAAATCGAGCAGGGAGGACAGCAGCGGGTCGTTTGAAAACAGATTTTCGCCGGACCAGAGGGGGGGATGTATTTTTCGCAAAGCGATGGAAACCCCCATCGCATTGGTCATGATCGTCGCACGAAAGCGCTGGTGGCCTTTCATCTGATAAACAAATGAAATGGATCTTTCATGGCTGGTTTTCTTCAACAGCCCCGTTGTGCTTGCTTTGTTCAACAGCATGCAGGCGACCGCTTCGGCCTGAAAATGAGAAAAGGACGTGGCTTGGGCGTCGATCTCGACTTCCTGCGGCCTGCCGTTCGATTTTATTTGGATCGGCTTTTCCGGGAAAATGAAGATGTCCGAGAATTTTTTATAGTGGTAGAGCAGGAAGGACAGGGTCTTGGAAAGCCAGTTGTCCAGGGCCATGTCATAGTAGTAATTATAAGAGGTAAAGGGCCGGCGGCTGATCTTATATGGAATGTATTGAATGCGCGGTCTATTCCCGCGGCCTTCCGCGCCTTTGACCCCTTGCTCATGCCAGCCCTTCAAAGGTCGATCGCCTTCGGCAAAGCGCGCACCGCCTTTTTCTGCATCGCTGTCCAGGTCCACCACGAACAGTTCGCCTTTACCGGCATTTCCTTCTACGAATGCGTCGTCAAGGCAAAGATCCAGTCCGTTGAAATCC
Organism: uncultured Desulfobacterales bacterium; assembly: GCA_965602445.1. Taxonomy (GTDB): domain Bacteria; phylum Desulfobacterota; class Desulfobacteria; order Desulfobacterales; family CAFBRK01; genus JAIPEL01. The sequence continues at coordinate 3,039 of CBFCZJ010000159.1, forward strand.
AGATCTTCTCCGGTTGGGCCGCCGTTGGGGGACAGCGCCGGATCCGCCTCGTCGGAGCAGGACATGAAAAATCGTTTTATCGAGTCTTGTTCATCGATATCGAAGTGGCCGAACAGCGCGCCTTCCATGGATCGGAGGGTATCGGAGGAAAATCTTTCCGTCAGAAGGGAGAGGGTGTCGCTGCCAGGAACCCGGAAAAGCGAATAGAGAAGCACTTTTTCATCGATGGACGGCCGCTGGAGTACTTTACAAATCTTGTCGGCCAGGATCAATGCTTTGACAAAAGCCCCGGACAACCTGATGCCGTCCGTCGAGAAGTTGATCTTCGTTTGATCCGAGACGATTTCCTCCAGCAATTCCTGCATTTCCTGTTGAAGGGTTGTGTTTCCGGCGGTGATGTTTTGGATGAGCTTTTCTTCTTCGACCATGTACGATGACAGCAGCAGCGAATTGGTGACGGTGATTGAATCGTGGATGCATCTTTCAAAAATCTGTTTCAGCAGCGTTTCCAGTCTTTCCGAAAAACCGGAAAGCTCATAGCGCTGGAATATATTCTTCATGGCCGGGAAGCTGGACAAATCGTCGATTTCGATCCCGAAATAACGCAGCCGTAAATCCTGGTGCTTTTCGATCAGCTCCAGCAAATCACTCCGTTCCCAAAGCAGCACGGTAAAATGATTCTCTTCCTCCTTTTCAAGATCACCGATGACCTTTTTCTTGTAATCGCTTATCTCGATGTTGGCGGCAACGATGAGGCAATAAGGGTCATGTTCCCTGATTTTCTGTATGTCTTTGTTCAGGCTGTATTTGCTCAAAGAGGCTTTGTCGGGCTTGCACAGCACGACATATCTTTGAAACAGCTCCGGGGGGCCGTCGATGGTGAACTTGTAGCCGATGATGTCCCGTTCGTCATCCTCTTCCCGCTCCTGCCAGGTGCAGTTCATGTAGCCTTCCCGGTGCAGAAGCGAAAAAATCAACTGCTCGAAATCTTCTGGAGATAATTTCTCCAGGGCCTGCTCCGTTGATTCCATCACGGGTACCCCTTGCCGCTATTTGGGAAACGGCCTGAAACGCTCAACGGTTTGATGCAGATTCGGTTCCTTGAAAAGAACTATGGCCGAAAGCAGATGATGCCAATGAGATCAAAACCTTATATCAGATTTTGACCGAAAATTCAAAATAAGTGATTGGCGGTCATTTTTATCTTCACCAAACCCACCGCGCTGTCAATCGAAAAGCCGGAAACGGTGAAGCCCGTTCGATGTTGTTTGACGGTGAAGACCAATCCGTGCGATAAATACCGCTCGCAGAGAATTGTTTTGATTCGGCCGAACCCGCAGCTGCCCTGACGACCACGGCCGGACTTTGCCTTGGCCCCGGTTTCTCCTTCCAGAGGCCGGCAGCACGAAAACACCGATAGACCCGAGGTGACTCCCGCATGCAAAATTATTCGGACGACCATCTACCCAGAAACCCGTTTTCCCAGTTTCGCCCGGAAAACCTGGATTTTTCGAATCTGTCCCGCCTGACCAAATGGATCGTCCTGGCCATTGCCGTGTTTGTCCTCTGGAACCTGGCAAGCTGGGGCATGTCCTTTTACCGGGACTGGCTGTGGTTCAGCAACCTGGAACATCAGTCGGTGCTCCTGAAAGTGATGACGACGCGGATCTGGTTATTTCTGGCCGGGTTTGCCGTGTTTCTTATCCTGGCCATTATCAACCTGAAGGTGGTTTCGCGCGCGACGCCCCGGACCCCTCCGGAAGGCGGTTCCAACATATCCCCCGCTGCCTATAAGGCCGCGATCTCTCTGCTGATCGGGCTGGGCTGGGCGGCCGCCGCGCTAGGGGCGGTATTTCTGGCCTCGCGCCTGGCCGGTGAATGGGAGCTCTTTTTGCGGTTTTTCCATGCCGTACCGTTCAACGAAACCGAACCGATATTTGACAAGGACTTTTCTTTTTACATCTTTACGCTCCCCGCCCTGGATTTTCTGCGGTTGTGGCTGCTGGGCAGTCTTGTGGTCATCGGCATGGGCGCGCTGGCGATCTATTATTTTTCCGGTTCCCTGAGGGGCGAGCGCTTTATTATTACGCCCGCCATCCGCTCCCACCTGGCCCTGCTGGGTGCCTTTATTTTTCTGCTGGTCGCCGCAGGACACTGGCTGGGGCGCTACGATTTGCTCTATTCCCCCACCGGCGCGGTATACGGGGTCGGCTACACCGACCACCATGTCACCCTGCCTGCGCGATTTTTGCTGACATTTGTCGCCCTGGCCTGTGCGGTGGTCCTCTTGTTCAACCGGCGGTTCAAGAATCCCCGCATCGTTTACTACGCCATCGGGGCCTGGGTGGGGCTGTCCCTGCTTGCCGGCAGCGTCGTGCCCGCCCTGGTTCAGCGGCTGCACGTGGAACCCAGCGAGCTGGCCCGGGAAGAGTCCTATCTGGCCAACAACATCGAATTCACCCGCAAGGCCTACGGGCTGACGGACATCCAGTCGCGCAGCCATCCAGCCCGTGGCGAGGTGGATGCCCAGATCGTGGCCGACCACCAGGGTACGATCCAGAATATCCGTCTGTGGGACGAGGGCCCCCTGCTGCAAAGCTACAACCAGATCCAGTTCTTCCGCCTGTACTACGACTTTATGGCGGTTCACACCGACCGCTACGAGGTAGACGGCGAGCTGCGCCAGGTGATGCTGGCCACCCGCGAACTTTCCGCCGAAAAGCTGCCCGAGGAGGCGCAGCGCTGGGTCAACCGCCGTCTCCAGTTCACCCACGGCTACGGCGTGGCCATGACCCCGGTCACCGAGGTGGACCAGGGCGGGCGCCCCGGCTTCTTCATCAAGAATGTGCCGCCGGTGGGCGATATCCCCCTGACCCGCCCCGACATTTACTACGGCCTGAAGAGCCTGGACTTTCTCATCGTGCGAAGCGGCATGGAGGAGTTCAATTACCCGGGAAAAGACGGTCCGGTCTATGTGAGCTACGAGGGACAAGGCGGCGTTCAGCTCAGCGGGTTTTTCCGCAGGTTGATATACAGCATCAAGTTCATGGACATCAATATCCTGATTTCCGGTGAGATCGCCGCAGACAGCCGCATTCAATACCGCCGCACCGTGCCCGAGCGGTTCTCCACCGTGACCCCCTTTCTGCTGCGCGACCGCGAGGCCTATCCGGTCGTGGCCGACGGCCGGCTGTTCTGGATCCAGGACGCGTACACGGTTACCCGGCGCTATCCCTATGCCACGCCCTACGAAAACAGCTTCAACTACATCAGAAACAGCGTCAAGGCTGTCGTGGATGCCTATCATGGGACCATCGACTACTATGTTGCGGATCCATCCGATCCGATGATCCAGACCTACCAGGCCATCTTCCCGGGGTTGTTCAAGCCCATGGAAGACATGCCCGACTACCTGAAAGGACACCTTCGCTATCCCCTGGATCTGTTCACCGTCCAGTCGGAAATGCTCCTGCAGTACCACATGGAGGACAACGTCGTCTTCTACAACAAGGAAGATCAGTGGTCCATTCCGGTCCAAAGTTCATTTGGAGAGTCCGAGGCCCTGAGGCCTTACTACATCGTGGCCCGTCTGCCCGGTGAGGAAAAAGAAGAGTTTCTTCTCATCCAGCCCTTTACCCCGGCCGAACGCCACAATCTGGTCGGCTGGATCGCCGCCCGCAGCGACGGAGAGCACTACGGCAAGATGGAGCTGTTCCGGTTTCCGTCGGGCCGGCATGTGGACGGCCCAAACCAGGTCGAAGCGCGCATCGACAACGATGCGATCATATCCGAGCAGTTCACCTTGTGGGGCCAGGTGGGGTCCGAGGTGTCCAGGGGGATCCTGCTGGTGATTCCGATCGGCGATGCCATTCTGTATGCCGAGCCGGTGTTTCTCAAACCGGAGACCCTCGACTTTCCGGAGCTGCGGCGCATCATCCTGGCCGATTCCCGGCAGGTGGTGATGCACCGGACCCTGGACGACAGCATCGATGCCCTGGCCGGCAAGCTGCCTGCGGTGGTGGTCGCTCCGGCCGCCGAAAAGACGGCCGAGGCGCCCGAAGCGATCGGTCCCATTGCACAGAGCATCGAGGAGATTCGCCGGACCTTGCAGGAAGCGGCCGGCAAACTGGAAGAGCTGCTCGATCGGCTAAAGAAGCAGGATCGGCAGACGGATCGATAGACAAAGTCTCATCCTGTCGCCTACCGCCTTTTGCGCATCCGGCGGGTCAACATCAGGAGACGAACCTGTGGCAAAGAGGGTCAATCAGAGAAAAGATTCAAAGCGGGTGCCCTTCTCGGAAGAAGACGGCGTGCTGTGCGTTGTGATCGAGCCGGGGCCGTCAGGCCGCAGTTTCTATCTCCAGGCCCTGGACGTCAGCGAAAACGGCATCAAGCTCAAGACGACGCCGAAAGCGGATCACGCGTGTGCCATCTGGGAAACGCTTTTTTTGTCGAAAATCGTCGGTACAAGGACTGTGAAATTTGCAGACCCGATCGAACTGGTCGTGAAGTGGCAGGAAAATGAGGTGGACCAGTGCGTGTTCGGGTGCCAGATCCGGAACGCCTCGCCGGAATCGAAAAAACAGTTCGTGAATTTTGTTCGATCGGAGACGGCCTTCGGCGGCGCACCAAACCAGGGCCGGCGGCAGGACGCATCTCGTGAAATCGACACTGCAAAAGAGGAAGATGAAATGGCAGCCTTGGAAGAACGAATGAAGAGCAGCGCTACCGCCGATCGACCCCGCACCCGGCTTTTGGCTTTTGCCGGCCTGTTGGCGTTTCTGGCGGTCCTGCTGCTGTCGGTGTTGTACACCTGCAGCCAGAACCGGGATTTGGCTAAGCGGGTGGTGCGGTTGGAAGAACGATTCAAAATGGTTCCAGCGCCGACGATGGGCCTCGAGCAGGTGCAAAGCCAGCTAACCTCACTTGAGGAAACCCTGGTCGGGCTGACGGACCTTGCCCAGGAAAACCAAAGCGACGCCAAATCCCTTGCGGGCAAAATCCAAACGATTGAAAAGAAATTGGTTCAGATAGAGAGCCGCCCCGCTTCGACGACTCCGGCATCGGCAAAGGAAAAGGCCAAGGCGGCGGCGCCGAAGGAAACGGCGTCAAAGAAGGACGGCGGCGGTCGTTTTCATGTCGTCCAGAAAGGAGAAAATCTGTTCCGGATTTCAGTCAAGTACAATGTCGCTCTGGACCAACTGGCCAA
>CBFCZJ010000160.1:0-8143 GCA_965602445.1 uncultured Desulfobacterales bacterium
GTAAGAACAAACGCGGCTCCCTTTCAAGAACTGACCAACTGCCCGGCCTGAGGCGGGAGCAGGCTTTCAACCAAACCCGTCAGAGATGAAAACATGGAGGGGATCATTCACTACCAACCCCGAGCCGGTCGGCGTATCGAGTCCGAAAGCCGGGCCGGTATCCGATGCTGCTGGACCTGCGGCTCCTGCGATTTCGAATGTCCGGTCAATATCGCCACCGGCCGGCTGCGGCCGCAGAAAATCGTCCGGATGGCGGCCATCGGTATGCTGGATGAGCTGCTGGATCTCCCGGAAATCTGGTATTGTCTGACCTGTCGGCGTTGCGCGCAGATATGCCCCAACGCCGTGAGCCCAGCGGCGGTGATTGCATATATCCGGAGAGAGATGGTTTCCAGCGGCCGGATTTCCTGGGAGACCGTTCAGCGCTACCGGGATTTGTTCTATCGGTTTCAGCAGGTTCGGTGGCGGGCCGCTGCTGCGGCACTGGATGGAAGAACTGTCGAACTGACGGAGACCCGCTGGAGACGGTGGATGGACACTGCAGTACCGCCGCCTGCCCGTCGGGTCATACCTGTAGACTTGAAGCCGGCGTTTTCGACGCTTCGAAAACCGGTGAGGGAGACGGGTATTCTGCGCTGCTTCACCTGCGGGGAATGCTCCAGTGCTTGTCCGATCTCCTGCCACCGCAACGTGTTCGATCCGCGGGCGCTTTTGCGGATGGTTCAACTCGGACAGGCAGAGGCGCTTTTCCGCTCGCCAGCCCTCTGGCTTTGTTTAGAGTGCAACCGCTGTACGGATGTCTGCTCCCAAGAGGTCGACGGACGTGGGCTGATTCGCTTTTTGCGGGAGGCGGCAGTAAAAAGCGGCGCGGTCGATCCGGCATTTTTTTCCGGCCTGGAGCGTTCAAACCGGCTGATATATTCCCGGCTTCTCCAGGAGATCGACGACCTTTTCGGATTTTCAGAATCGCAGCATGAAGCATGTGTCAGGAGAGCGTATGCATGAGGCCAATCCAAACAGAAATGCGGGCCGGCGGTCGGAGGATGCGCGCACACGGCACCGAATCGGCGACCGGGGCGATCATTTTCTGAAACGGTTGGAAGGAGAAACCGGCGCGAACATCTCCGCCTGCTACCAGTGCGAACGGTGCACCAATGCCTGTCCGGTCAGCCCGTTTATGGACGTCAAGCCGCATCAGGTGATCCGATACGTTCAGCTCGGATGGCGGGAAAGGCTTTTGGCATCGGCCACCGTCTGGGTCTGCCTCTCGTGTGAAATGTGCACCACCTACTGCCCCAACGACGTGGGCGTGGCCGAAACGATCCAGCACCTGCGCAAGATGGCCGCGCGCTCGGCCATTCGTCCCAGGGAGCTTCAACTGGCGACATTTCACCGGACGTTCATCGAAGAGCTTCAGCGCTTCGGCCGGGTCAACGAATTCTGGCTCATGGGCGCCCTCAACCTGAAGCCCGGCATCCTGAAAGACAAGCTTCGGACCGGCGCCCTGAAAGAAGAAATCGAGCTGGGCCTGACGTTGTGGCGGCAGGGAAAACTGAAGCTCATTCCCCACCGCTGCAAGGCCGTCGGAGAGATCCGGACGCTGGTTCAAAACCGCAACGGGGAGAATCTCTGATGCGGCTGGCATTTTACCCGGGCTGCTCCCTGGAAGGGATGGCCAGCGACTACGCCGAGTCCATCGAGGCTGTCTTCCGACGCCTGGAAGTCGATCTGGTAGAGATCGAAGACTGGTCCTGCTGCGGGGCGACGGCCGCCCACAGCCTGAGCGAGGCGATGGCCGTCGCCCTGCCGGCACGGAACATCGCGGCCGCCGAAAAGCTCGGCCTGGACATCGTGGTCCCCTGCGCCAATTGCTTCAACCGAATGCGCTTTTCCCAGGTCATGATCGAAAAAGGCATCTACGACGTTCCCTGGCCGGTGACCGGCAAGATAAAGATCCACGACATGACCCGGCTGCTGGCCGAAGAAAAGATGCTGGATAAAATCAGTCAGGGCACCGTTCGGCCCCTATCCGGGCTGAAGCTGGTCAGCTACTACGGCTGCCAAATGGTCCGCCCGCCGCGGATTACCGGATTCACCGACTATGAAAATCCCCAGACCCTGGATCGGCTCGCCGCAGCCGTCGGCGCCGAAGCCCTGGACTGGTCCTATAAAACCACCTGCTGCGGGGCCAGCATCGGGATCGGCCGAAGGGACATCCAGGAAACCCTCACCCGGAAACTGCTCATCAAGGCGCGTCAGGCCGGCGCCGAGGCCATCGTCGTTTCCTGCCCCCTTTGCCAGGCGAACCTGGACCTGATCCAGGCAAAAGAAAGCGGTCCGGCAACGCCGGTTTTCTATTTCACCGAGCTGCTTCGTCTGGCCTTGATCTCCGGCGGCCGGCCGCAGCACTGGCTCCGCAAACACGTGGCCGACCCCCTTCCCCTGCTTCGCGAAAAGGGGGTGATCCCGTGAGCCGCGGTCCGTCCATCACTGATCGCACCGGCCCGCCTGAGGGCAAGGTGCTGGTGGTCGGCGGCGGGATCGGCGGCATCCAGTGCGCCCTCGATCTTGCCGATGCCGGATTCTATGTCTATCTGGCCGAAGCCGCCTACACCCTGGGTGGGGTGATGGCCCGCCTGGACAAGACCTTTCCCACCAACGACTGCTCCACGTGCATGTTTTCCCCGAAACTGGTGCAGGTGGCCGGCCACCGGAACATCGAAATCCTGTCCAACACCCGGCTGCTGGACCTGGAGGGCGATCCGGGCCGATTTTCCGCCCGCATCGAAAAGCGGCCCCGCTACATCGATCCGGAAAAATGCATCGCCTGCGGCCAATGCGCCGAAAAGTGCCCGAAGAAGGTGCCCGACGCCTTCAACGGGGAGCTTTCCATGCGCAAAGCCGCATTCGTAACGTTTCCCCAGGCGGTGCCCCTCAAATACGCCCTCGACCCCGATCACTGCCTGTACCTGACCCGCGGCCGCTGCGGCCTGTGCAAAAAAATCTGCCCGGCAGACGCCGTGGAGTTCGACCAGAAGCCAAAAATCGTCTCTCTTTCCGTGGGTGCGGTGGTCCTGGCCGCAGGCTTCGAGCTTGCCTTGACCCGGGAGCACGGCGAGTACGGGTTCGGCCGCTACAAGAACGTGGTCAGCTCCCTGCAGTACGAGCGGATGCTGTCTGCCACCGGCCCGACGGCCGGCCATCTTGCCCGCCCCTCGGACGGAAAACCGCCGCAAAAAGTGGCCTGGATCCAGTGTGTGCTTTCCCGGGACGCTGCCCGTAACCGGCCTTTCTGCTCGTCGGTCTGCTGCATGCATGCCGCCAAGCAGGCCGTGATGACCAGGACTCATCACCCCGAGGCCGAGGCCGTCATCTATTTCATGGACGTCCGCGCCCACGGCAAAGGCTTCGACGACTACGTGGAGCGCGCCCGCTACCAGCACGGGGTCCAGTACCGGCGATCGATGATCTCCCAGGTCTACCTGGACCCGGAAACCGAAAACCTGATCATCGAAACCTTCGACCACGAACAGCACGCAAAAAAAGAGGAGACCTTCGACCTGGTCGTGCTCTCCAGCGGCTTTCAGCCCCCCGGCTCGTGGCGCGATCTTGCCGGAAGACTGGGGCTGGACTTGAACCCCTATGGGTTTGCACAAGCCCCCTTTGACGAGCCGGCGGCCACCAACCGGGCCGGCGTGTATGTGTGCGGCGGCATCGAGTCTCCCAAAGACATCCCCGAAACCGTGGTGCAGGCCGGCACAGCCGCCGCCGAAGCCTCGATCCTGCTTTCTTCGGCCCGCAGCCAACCGGCGGCCGAACCGGAAACCGTCGGCGCTCCGAGCGACACCGGCGACCCGCGGGTGGGCGTCTTTATTTGCCACTGCGGATCGAATATCGCCGGGGTCGTGGACATTCCTGCCATGATCCAACGCCTCCGGGAGATGCCGGAGGTCGCGTGGGCCGAAGATTTCGTATTTACCTGCGCGAACGAAACCCAGGACCGGCTGGTCGAATCGATCCGCAAACACAACCTGAATCGGATCGTCGTGGCGGCCTGCTCTCCGAAAACCCACGAACCGCTGTTTGCCGAAACCCTCGGCCGCGCCGGCCTCAATCCCTACCTGGTCACCATGGCCAACATCCGGAACCAATGCTCCTGGGTGCATGCCAAAGAACCGGACAAAGCCACGGAAAAAGCGTTCTCCCTGGCGCGGGGCGCCGTCCGGCGCGCGCTTTACCTCGAACCGCTGACCGAGCAGCGCTATCGCGTGACCGACAAGGCCCTGGTGGTCGGCGGCGGCATCTCCGGCATGACGGCCGCGCTGACGGTCGCCGATCAGGGGTTTGCGGTTCACCTGGTGGAAAAAGATCATCGGCTTGGCGGCTTTGCCCGCCACCTGACCGAAACCCTCGAGGGCGACTCTCCGCAGCAGTTGATTCGCCGTCTGGAGCGCCGCGTGCTGAACCACCCGAGGATCACCGTATACACAGACAGCAAAGTCGCCGCACACGACGGATACGTGGGCGCCTTTACCGGCAGCGTTCAAGGGGCGGACGGCAGCGTCGATCTTACGTACGGGGCAGTCGTCGTGGCCACCGGCGCCCAGGCCTACGTACCCAGCGAGCACCTTCACGGGAAAGACGACCGCGTCCTGACCCAGGTGGAACTTTCCCGGCGGATCCGGACCGATCCAGAGCCGCTCCGCCGCCTTTCCCGGGTGGTGATGATCCAGTGCGTCGGCTCGCGCAACGCCGATTTTCCCTACTGCAGCCGGGTGTGCTGCAGCGCTGCGGTAAAAAACAGCATCGCCCTTAAAAAAGCCAACCCGGACATACAAGTGATCGTCTTGTACCGGGACCTTCGCACCTTCGGGTTCAAAGAGCTCTACTACCTGGAAGCCCGGCGTTTGGGGGTGCTTTTTTTCCGATACATCCCTGAGCATCCGCCGCAGGTCGCAACCGACGGAAACGGAAAGCTGGTCGTGGATTTTACCGACAGAAGCTCCTTTGAAGACTTTCGGGCCGAGGCGGACCTGGTCGTGCTCAGCGCCGGAATGCGCCCCCATGAGGCATCCGGTTCGGTGGCCAACCTGTTGAAGCTGCCCCGCACGGCCGAGGGCTTTTTCATGGAAGCCCACGTCAAGCTCCAGCCCATGGAATTTTCAACGCCCGGGATTTACCTTGCCGGGCTGGCCCACAGCCCGCGGTTTATTCCCGAGTCGATCGCCATGGCCCAGGGCGCTGCCCAGCAGGCCGTCAAGGTCCTTTCGAAAAAAAAGATGAAGACCTCGGCCACCGTGGCCGAGGTCGATCCCGACCTGTGCGCCGCATGTCTTGCCTGCGTGCGCGCATGCCCCTTCGGCGCGCCGTTTATCAACGAAGACGGGGTTTCGGAGATTCCGCCGGCAAAGTGCCGCGGCTGCGGCATCTGCCCGGCCGAGTGCCCGGCCCGGGCCATCCGCTTAAAACACAGCACCGACGAACAGATCAACGCCCAGATCGATGCGCTTTTGGAGAATGCGGCCGGATGAGGGTTTTCATTCACTTTCTGCACGCCGGAGCGGGCGGCTGGATTTCGCCGGAAAAAACGTGACACAGCCAGACGATCATTTGTGCAGCGGCGCAGTCCTTGCCGGCGGAAAGAACCTTCGAATGGGTGGACGAAGCAAGGCGGACCTGACGATCGGGGGAAAGACCTTCCTGGCGCGGATCGGTGACGTGCTCTTGTCCTGCTTTAAGGAATGCCTTTTGGTCATCCGAAGCGGGCAGCAGCGCCGCAAGGGCCGATTCCGGGTCGCCACGGACATCCTGCCACAGCGCAGCACCTTGACCGGAATTCATGCCGGTCTGGTCCATGCCGCCACCCCCTTTGTCTTTTTTGCCGGCTGTGACATCCCTTTTTTGGCCCCGGAGGTGGTTTCCTTGCTGGGTCGGGAGATCGAACCCGGCATGGACATCGTGGTCCCCTTTTCCGGCACCTATTATCAACCGCTTTGCGCAGTCTACTCGAAACGATGCATCCCGCTGATCGAGGCGCAGCTTGAGCGGGAGGATCCAAAGGTGGACCGCCTGTTTGAAAGTGTCGCGGTGAAACGGATTTCCTATGACCGGCTAAAGACCGTAGACCCGGCTTTGCTCTCATTTTTCAACATCAACACGCCCGGAGATTTGATGCTGGCAAAGAGAATTGCCTCTGGCCGGACCGAGGCGCTGAACGGCCATTGAACGGGGTGTTCAAACCGGCCGGCAATAGATCTCTCCCATTCATGACGGGCACGCCTTTCCCAGGTGTGGGAGATAGGATTCGCCGCAATCATCTTACTCTTCTCCCAATTCCATCGCGCGGTAGATGCACACCTCCATGCAAGACAGGCATACGATGCATTTTCCCGGCTCGAAGACCACCGCCCAGGAGTCTTTGCGGTCCGCAGATAAAGCGCCGGTCGGACAATGGGGGATGCACGCCGTGCAGGCCGTGCAGTTTTCCTCCATATGCCGGATTTCGGTGGTCAGCGGCTTGATTTCAACGCCGACTCTTTCCAGGTAGTTCAGCCCTGCAGCCAGATTGCTGTCGTCGCCTTCCAGATCGACCACCATCCGCCCCTGTTTTCCCGGATCGATGCGGGCCCGCAGGATGTTGACCCGGAGGCCGTGATCGGAAACCAAATGATAAGTGATCGGCTCTTCCACCGATTCGGGCGGGAAAAAAAGAACGGTTCTGACCTGTTTCATGGTCGCACCTCCTGGTATCCACGGGCGCCGGGCAGGGGGGCCTGGGCTTCTGTCAAAAGGAACGCCTTGCTCTCGATCAGCCCCTTTACGTGCCGGGCCACCTCCCGGGCCTTGGCGTAGCTTGAAAATGAACCGGTCGGTACGGTTTTTCCCTTCAAGCGGATCCGGCCGCTCTTGAGCTCTGCATAGGTCACCTCGCCCAGGATCGACTCGCCTTCACCGGTGGGATAAAAGCGGCTGTAGTCCACCACCGGGGCCACGATCTCCTCGTCGGTGACCGCGGCAAAGCGGAGCATCTCCTCGTCCAGGATCGGAATCGGAACCCCCAGAGCCAGGCTGAGGGTCACCCCGTAGCCGGCAAAGGAAACCGCCCGAAGCCACCGGCGGTCCATCTGCTTTAAATCGCCCACCAGGGCAAGAGTGCCCGCGGGCCGAACCGGCGCCCCGTTTTCCCGTCTCGGTGCGGCCGGGTTGTGCTGGGTGCCGCTCCAGGCCACGTACCCCAGGGCCCCGCCCAGAAAGACGCGCGTGCCGATGCCGATGGTCCGGTAATAGGGGTCCTTGAAAAGCGGGGAAAGCTGGCCGGCGCTGCAGTAATTGGCGTTTCCCAGTCTCGGCTTCAGCTTTCCCATGTAGGTGTAGATCGTCTTGCCCGAGGGATTCACGGCCACGTTGTAGTTCTGGTATCCGTTTCGCGGGTTGAATAAAAACGCGTCGTTCATGTCCTCCAGCCCGATCTCCTGGCGCCGTTCCCGGCGCGGGTAGCAGTCGGTGCCGTATCCGCCGGCCCGCAGGGTCACTTTTTCTCCTGCCACCAGCGCCTCGATCACGTGGGCTCCTCCGTAGCGGAATTTGCCCGGCCGGCCGTTGCCGTTTCTCGGATCGCCGTCGGGCAGGGCGGTGGCACCCATGTAGATGTCTGCGGCGGCCAGTCCGGCATAGGCCGGCACGTGATTCAAGGTGGCGAACCCGCCGCCGATCTTCATCTTCTCTTTGGGCTGCCGGATGTTGAAAAAGGCCCCGGACGAGCACATGGGGCTGAAGGTGCCGGTGGTCACCACATCCACCTTGTTGAAAACCGCCTTAATGCCGTCTTGTTTGACCGCATCGATGACTTCTTCGGCGGTGAGCACCACCGCCGATCCGGATCGAATCTTCTCGTTGATCTGTTGTATGGTTCGGGTCATGATTTCTCCTTTTTTCAGAATGTAAGGGGAAACAAAAAAAAGCGATGTCGGCGGACGGCTCTTTCCGGAGCCCCGCCATTATCCATAGCGGCCCCTCCCGTTTCTGAAAAATGAAAATCCTGTCGACGATTTTCTTCACCTTTTGCCTTATGTGAAACTTCGTTATTGCCGGTTCGTCATTCCGGGCTTGACCCGGAATCCAGTAATTTTCTGGATCCCGGCTC
>CBFCZJ010000161.1:0-8128 GCA_965602445.1 uncultured Desulfobacterales bacterium
GTGGCCATCGAAGAGGTGGTCAAGACCTTGTTCGAGGCGGTCTTTCTGGTGTTTCTGGTCATGTACGTGTTTTTGGGCAGCATCCGCGCAACCTTGATTCCGACCATCGCCGTGCCGGTGGTGATCCTGGGCACCTTTGCCGTGCTGGGGTTCTTCGGCTTTTCCATCAACATGCTCACCATGTTCGCCATGGTGCTGGCGATCGGGCTGCTGGTGGACGACGCCATCGTGGTGGTGGAAAACGTCGAACGGATCATGGCCGAAGAAGGGCTCCCCCCGCGGGAGGCCACCGCAAAATCGATGGACGAAATCACAAGCGCCCTGATCGGCATCGGCCTGGTCCTGTCTGCGGTCTTCGGACCCATGGCCTTTTTTCCCGGCTCCACCGGGGTCATCTACCGGCAGTTTTCCATCACCATCATCGCGGCCATGCTTCTTTCGGTGGTGGTGGCCCTGATCCTGACGCCGGTGCTGTGCGCCTCCCTGCTTCGGCCGGTGCCGGCGGGCCACGAGCCGGCCGACAACGCCGTCTTTTTCCTGCGCCCCTTTTTCCGGTGGTTCGACCGCTTCTTTTTCAGGGCCCGGGAGCTGTATCTGAAAATGGTCGGCCACTCCCTGGGCAGAAGACTGCGCTACGTGGCGCTGTTTGCCGTCATCGTGGCCGTCATGGGGTATCTGTTCGTCCAGATGCCCACCGCCTACCTGCCCGACGAAGACCAGGGGACCATGTACGTGCAGGCGCTTTTGCCGGCCAACTCGACCCTGGAACAGACCCAGGCGGTCCTGGCAAAAGTCCGGAAGCATTTTGAGGAAAATGAAAAGGAGGCGGTCGAATCGTGTCTGACCGTGGCCGGCTTCAGTTTTGCCGGAAGAGGGCAAAACGGCGGCATCGCCTGGGTCAGGCTTCGGGACTGGGAGCTTCGCGACCGGCCGGAGCTGCGGGTGCAGGCCGTGGCGGCACGGGCCATGGGCGTCTTTTCCAGGATCCGGGAGGCGATGGTGTTTGCCTTTGCCCCGCCGGCGGTCACCGAACTGGGCCGGGCCAAGGGATTCGACTTTCAGCTGCTGGACCGCGGCGGCATGGGCCACGACAAACTCATGGCCGCCCGAAACCAGCTCCTGGGCATGGCCGCCGCCGACCCGAGGCTGACCAAGGTCCGCCCCAACGGCCTGGAAGACGTCCCCGAATACCGGATCGACGTGGACTGGGAAAAGGCCGGCGCCATGGGGGTGCCCGTCGACAGCATTCACCACTCCATTGCGGCCGCCTTCGGCAGCGCCTACGTCAACGACTTTATCCACCGCGGCCGGGTCAAACGGGTCTATGTCCAGGCAGACGCTCCGTACCGCATGCTGCCCAAGGATCTGGACAGTCTCTATGTGAGGAACACCGCGGGAAAAATGGTCCCGTTTTCCTCCTTTGCCTCCGGCCACTGGACCATCGGCCCGCCCAAGCTGGAGCGGTTCAACGGCTTTCCGTCCATCAACATCTGGGGCGAGCCGGCAGAGGGAAGAAGCTCAGGAGAAGCCATGCAGGCCATGGAAGACTTCGTTGAGCGGCTGCCCCAGGGGGCGGGATACGACTGGAGCGGGCTCTCCTACCAGGAGCGGATGGCCGGCTCCCAGGCCCCGCTGCTGTATGCCTTTTCCATTTTCGTGATTTTCCTTTGCCTGGCAGCCCTGTACGAAAGCTGGCCCATTCCCTTGTCGATCCTTCTCACCCTGCCGCTGGGAGCCATCGGCGGGGTGATCGCCACCTCCATGATGGGGCTGCCCAACGACGTCTACTTCCAGATCGGCCTGCTGACCATCCTGGGCCTGACAACGAAAAACGCCATCTTGATCGTTCAGTTCGCCCGGGCCCGGGTCGACGAGGGGATGCAGGTGATCGATGCCACCCTGGAAGGCGCCAGGCTGCGGCTTCGGCCCATCGTCATGACCTCCCTGGCCTTCGG
Organism: uncultured Desulfobacterales bacterium; assembly: GCA_965602445.1. Classification (GTDB taxonomy): domain Bacteria; phylum Desulfobacterota; class Desulfobacteria; order Desulfobacterales; family CAFBRK01; genus JAIPEL01. Next base: position 1,956 of record CBFCZJ010000161.1, read on the forward strand.
TTTCGGGGTTCTGCCCCTGGCCCTGGCCAGCGGTGCGGGAGCGGGGGCCCAGCAGGCCATCGGCATCGGGGTGCTGGGCGGGGTGGTCACCTCCACGTTTCTGGTGACCTTGTTTGCACCGCTGTTTTACGTGATGATCTACAAGGCGCTTGGAAAACACCGCAAACGGGAAAAAACGGAAAAAGCCGAATCGTCCCAAACGACATCCTGACGCCGGCCGGAAAAAGGATAGAAAATGAAAAAAACGCTCTGGCTTGTCTCGGGCATCGTGATTTTCTTCTTGGGCGCCTGCTCCATGGCCCCGGAGTATGAACGCCCGGAGACGCCCGTCGACGCCGCCTGGCCGACCGGCGCGGCATACGAACCGACCGGGGCCGCCTCGGGCCAACCGGCTGCGGACATTCCCTGGCGGGATTTTATCACCGACGACCGGCTGCGGCAGGTGATCGAAACCGCCCTGGACAACAGCCGGGATCTTCGCATCGCCGCGCTGAACGTGGAGCGGGCCCGGGCGATCTACGGCATCCAGCGGGCCGAGCTGCTTCCGGCGGTCAGCGCCGCCGCATCCGGGATCAAGCAGCGGGTCCCGGCGGACCTTTCCTCCAGCGGCAAGGCCACCACCCAGGAGCGCTACGATGTCGAGCTGGGCATCGCTTCCTGGGAGATCGACATTTTCGGGCGCATCCGAAGCCTCAAGGACCGGGCCTTAGAGGAATACCTGGCCACCGAGGAGGCGCGCCGAAGTGTGCAGATCCTGCTCGTTTCCGAGGTCGCACGGGCCTACCTGGCCATGGCCGCAGACCAGGAGAACCTGGAGCTGGCCAGAACCACCCTGGAAACCCAGAAAGAAGCCCACTTCATCGTGAAGCGACGATATGAGGTCGGCATCGCTACCGAACTCGACCTGCGCCGGTCCCAGACCCAGGTGGAAACCGCCCGCCGGGATGTCGCCCTGTACACCCAGTTTCTGGCCCAGGATCGAAACGCCCTCGACCTGCTGGTGGGAAGCTCGGTGCCCGAAATGCTGCTGCCGCCGGAATTGAGCCGGGTCGCCCCCCCGGAGCCGCTTTCTCCCGGCCTCCCGTCCGAGGTGCTCCTGGAGCGCCCGGATATCCGGGCGGCCGAACACCGGCTCAAGGGGGCCAACGCCAACATCGGCGCCGCCCGGGCCGCGCTCTTTCCCCGGATTTCACTGACCACAACGGTGGGTACCGCGAGCGCCGAGCTGTCGGGCCTCTTTGGATCCGGATCGGAAACGTGGTTGTTCGCCCCCCAGGCCACGATGCCCATCTTCGATGCCCGGCTCTGGTCGGCCCTGGACGCCGTCAAGGCCGAGCAGCAGATCGCCGTGGCCCAATACGAAAGGGCGATCCAGGCCGCCTTCCGGGAGGTGGCCGACGCCCTGGCCGTTTCCGGCACCGTGGAGGAACAGGTGTCGGCCCAGCAGGCGGTGGTGGCGGCCAACGAAGAAACCTACCGACTCTCGGCCAAGCGATACGAAAGGGGGATCGACAGCTACCTGAGCGTCCTGGACGCCCAGCGCGCACTCTACCTGGCCCAGCGGGTGCTGGTGGCGTTAGAGCTGCAAAAGCAGGTCAACCGGACGCAGCTCTACGCCGTGCTGGGCGGAGGGGCGGAGTAAGGCGCTTCGCGCCGCTGGGAAGCTGGAAGGCTGGGACGCTGGAAGGCGAAAGAAAAAAACAAAAGGCCGGAATGAGATCGCTGTTGGTTTATTCCGGTCTTTTTGCTTCCCAGCATCCTGGCATCCCAGCCTCCCAGCGAATAGGGCGCATTTTGCGCCCTATTCGTTTTCCAGCGGAAAGGTCATGGTGGCGCCGTACCAGCCGATGACGGAGATCATGGGAAACAGGGAAAGCGACAAAACGAGGTAAACCACGTTGGCGCCGGCAGGGTCGGCCATCACTTCCGGGGAGGTCCAGCGCCAGATGAACATGACCACGCCAATTACAAGGGCTGCTGCCGAAAGGGGAATCTTGACGGCAACCGGCCTCATCATGGCGGCCATGTAATTGTACCACCAGGTTAAAAAGCCGGTGATCATGGCCACCACCATGAACAGAAGGCCCCCGCCCAGGCAGTGATAAGCGGTGGTTTCAAAGGGACGGTGCCCGGTGATCAGAAACAGGAGGTTGAACACCGGGTTGGATAGCAAAAAGACCAGCGGAAAATGAACGGTCATCGGGTGGGGGTGGCGGCGGAAGAAGGGGTTGGCCTCCATCAGCCAGGCCAGCCAGCCGGGCATCGGCCTTTCAGGCGACGTCTCTTTTTCCAGGACGCCGATCTGCGGGTACCGCTCCAGCACCTCGGCTTCGTGGGGCGCGGCCGGGATGTCGGCGGTCAGGTCCGCGCCGGCGTTGTGCCGGTTCATATGCCGGCCGCCCTTCCACTTTTTGCTTTCGCTCACGTCGTAGACATTGCCCTTGTAAGCGACGTAGACCGGTTTTCCTTCCTGGCCGTTGTGGTCGGCCAGCTCCTCGGGGGTGAACGTTTTCATGTTCTACTCTGCCTTCTGGCCCATGTTCCACAACTCTTCCTGGGTCTGGCCGTTTAACCAGGTGTAGACCGCCTTTCCGTGCTTTTTGCCTTGGAGGTAGACGCCTTCCCAGCGATCCCCGTTTTTGAAAATGTAGGTGCCGGGGCCGTCTTTGACGTCGTCTGCGAACTGGCCCGTATACTTGTCGCCGCTGGCGTAAAAATAGGTGCCGCGGCCGTGCATCTTATTGTCCTGCCACTGCCCGACATACTTGTCGCCGTCGGCAAATGCGTATGTTCCCTCGCCGTGCATCCGGTTGTGCTTCCACTGCCCCTCGTATCGGTCTCCGTGGTTGAAGATCAGGGTGCCGTGGCCGTGCTTTTCCCCCTGGGCGTTGACCTGGCCTTCATAGCGGAAATTCTTCCCCTCGATAACGGTGGCGGACAAGCCGGCCGTTCCCGGCGACGGAACGGGGGGCGCATCGGGGGCGACCGCCGCGGGCGCCTCCACACGGACAGACGGCACCGGGGCAGGCTGGGGCCCTGGCCTGGTCGCCGGCGCAGGAGGCGCCTTTTCAGAAACGACATCGGCCGCCGGCGCCGAAACGGGTGTCGCTTCGGCGGGTTCGGCTTCCGGAACCGATGCACGCGCCACCGCCGTGGTCAACGCCGGTCCGAACCTTTTGACCAGGGTGCCGTCGTGGATCGCGATGAGCTCTCCCCGCAGCAGGAAAGCACCGGTTGCCGCATCGGCATAGCCCGTGATCAAAAAGCCCTTGCCGGGGGCTTGTTCCAGCTCCCGGACGACGCCGGCCAGTCGGTAGCGGACGGTACTCGACGCCGGGTCCTTTTCCGGCGTCAGCGGCGACGCCCGCATCCACTCGACGATCACGGCCCGGCCGTTTTCAGAAAAACGCTTCATTGCCTCGTCGAACAGCCGGGCTTCGACATCCCGGCTCAAAGGCTCCCGCGCCTGGGTGGACGGGTCGAAAAACGGGCCTACGGCGACCAGGAAGGCATCGGCGCCGGAAAGCGATTCGATGACCGGCTGAAACTCGTCCATCATCGACGCCACCTGTCCCTCCAGATCCGCCGACAAGACCGGCGGAGCCAAAACCCCTATCCAGACTGCGAAGACGACAGCGAACGCTCCCGGTAATCGTTTCATGGCAAACCTTTTACGCTACGCTTTGATAAAACGGGTTTTCACGGTGTTAAAACAGGAAACGCTTCTTTGTCTGCGTTTTCCGCGGCACGCGGAAAGATAATAAAATCGCGGTAGCGATTTTATTATTTAGGATATCCGACCATCAGGGTCAAGGGATCAGGCGAACATCCCCGTGCTCACTCGGCGGCCTCCAGGCTCAGGATACGGTACCGGAGGCACATCAGCCCGCCTTCCAGGCGCTGATGCTCGATCAGTTCGACGGCCATGTCGACCTCGCCTGCAAACAGGGAGATGCCGGTACCGAACACCAGAGGGGAAACGGTGAGCACCATTTCGTCGATGAGGCCGGCGGCGGCAAAGAGCGTGTTGATGGTCGCCCCGCCGGCAAGGATTGCTTCTTTGTACCCCTCCTTGGCGAGTTCTTTCAGCAGGACCGCCGGGGAAAGGGGTGAAAATACCACCCGTGGATCGCTGCTGATTCTTTGCCGGTTGCGTGTCAGGACCACGGTTTTTCTGTCGGGAAGCGGCTTTTTCAAGGTGTCGAAGGTTTTCGAGCCCATGATCACGACCCCGGCTTTTTTGCTGATCTCCATGAACAGCCGCTTGTCCCCCTTGCCGGTCCAATCCGGAAAATGGTCCGCACTTTTTGCGATCATCCCGTCCACGGTCACGGCCATCACCAAAATCAATTTCATCAATAAGCTCCTGCATGCCTCTCAGGCCGACAGACGAATTGTTTTTTTCGTGTTTTGTGTTTGGTGTTTGGCACTACTTGGCCTGACAAATATTTTTGCCTCCCGGCTTCCTCGCTTCCCAGCCTCCCAGCAATCAAAAGCCTTCTGGCGGTTTCTCAAAAAGAGCCGTAAACCGCGCACCCTCCAGCGCGGCACGCATTTCGACCAGGCCGCTGTTCTCTGCAAGCTTTCGGATCCGGTGGGCTTCAAACCCGATTCGCGGATCCGTTTTTTCGCAAATCAGCATGCGGCCTCGCAAAGACAGCTTTTGCGCCAGGCAGTCGACCACGCTTTGCCGGTTTCCGGTCTGGATGAACCGCAGCACGCGATGGACCAAGACCAAATCGTAGTCGGCATCGGGAACCGGCAGTTTCCTCAGGTCTCCGAGGTAAAACTCGACGTTGGCAAAACGGCGAAGTCTCCTTCGGCAGAGCCCCATCCAGACGCCGGAGACATCCACGCAGCTCAGTCTTCCATGGGGGCCGATTGCCTTTGCAATGACCCGGGCACCGAGGCCGCCTCCGCAGCCAAAGTCGAGCACCCGTTCGCCTTCAGACAGTTCGGCAATATCCATCAGCCGGGCGAAGCGGCCGGGAGTGAACAGGGGCGCTGCCATCCGATCGACGGCAATCTGAAGCAGCGGTGGATTTTCAAACATGTAGTCGGCGTAGCGATGGGGCCGCATGACAATCCCTTCAAAAACAAATCGAGCAAGTCTCGGCAGAATATGGTCGGACATCCGCCGCCGGAAGCGGTGCACGGCAATTTTTCATCACAGCAGCGATCGAATCAGGGCCGCCAGCTTTGCCGGATCGTGGCGGGCCACTCCCCCGGTGGTATCGACCAGATCGGCGCTGACCAGCTTCCGGGCGTTCCACCAGCCGTCCTCGTTGTCGAGCGCGACGAATTCGGCCCGCTGGCGCCGGTAGCGTTCCAGAACCTGCGGCTCCGGCCGGCGATGATTGTACACCACCGTATCAAAGGGACGGTGGATCGCCGACTCCACCTTGGATAGGAAATCTCGAGCCCGGAACTGCTGGGTTTCTCCGAACTTGGTCATGATGTTCAGCACGTAGACGAGCCGGGCCGTCGTCTTTGCCAGCGTCTCGGCCACTTCCGGCACGATCAGGTTTGCGATGATGCTCGTGTACAGGTCGCCGGGACCCACGATGACCAAGTCGGCGTTTTCGATGGCCTCCAGGACCGGGGGATGCACGGAGATGGGACCGCTGTCCTTGGAGAGCAGAAAGACGTTCCGGATCTTTTCCCGTCGGCTGCTCCGGGGGACGTCGATGGCCCCTTCGCCGACAATCCGGCTTCCGTCTGTCAGCTCTGCGATCAGGGTGGCATCGTCTGTCGTGACAGGCAGAATCCGCCCCCGGGCCTCGAGAATCTCGGCCAGGGCTGCGACCCCTTCGGGAAAACTCCCCACGTACCAGGACAGCATGGTCAGCAGCATGTTTCCCGCGTTGTGTCCCGAAAGGCGCCGGGTTTTCGTAAAGCGCTTCAGCAAAAGGCGCCGGGCCGATTCCCGGTGAGGAGACAGGGCGACGATGCATTTGAGGACGTCGCCGGGGGGAAGGGCCCCCAGTTCGTCCCTGAGCCTTCCGGTGCTTCCGCCGCTGTCGGTCATAGCCACCACGGCGGCAATCTCGGTCCCGGGAAGATCCCGGAGGCCGGAAAGCAGGCTGAACTGGCCGCTGCCGCCTCCGATGGTTGTCAGCCGGACCATGGCATCCCTGTCGGAAAGAGAGTTGTACTCGCCTCATACCGCTGGT
>CBFCZJ010000162.1:0-8091 GCA_965602445.1 uncultured Desulfobacterales bacterium
AGTGGAAACAGTCGCTCCCTTCAAAGAAGTCATAGAAGAAATCAAAGAGGCTGGTGGCGAGCCTTACAAATTGTGTTTCCAGTGCGGATTGTGCGACGTCGTCTGCCCTTGGAACCGGGTCAGAACCTTCAGCATGAGGAAAATCATCCGGGAGGCCGCATTCGGCCTGACCGAGATCGACGGGGAAGACATCTGGCGGTGCACCACCTGCGGAAATTGCACCCGCAATTGCCCCCGAGGGGTGACCCAGATCCAAATCGGGGTGTCTCTGCGAAGGGTGGCCACCGAATACGAGGTGTTTCCGGCCTCCGTCAAATCGGCCCGAACGGCCCGTGCCAGCATCATTTCCGAAGGAAACCCCTTGCAGGGCGAGCGGAAAAAGCGCGCCGACTGGGCCAAAGACCTGCCGGTAAATCAGTTCTCCGAGGATATGGAGGCGCTGTACTTCGTCGGGTGCTACTGCAGCTACGACCCGAGAATGAAAAAGGTCGCCGTGGCCACGGCCGACATCCTCAACAAAGCCGGTGTTCGTTTCGGAATCTTAGGCTCCCAGGAAAACTGCTGCGGAGAAAGCATCCGAAAGACCGGCAGCGAGGAAGTGTTCAAGCGTCTGGCCAAGGAGAACATCAAGACCTTTATCGACAACGGGGTCAGGAAAATCATCGTTTCCTCCCCCCACTGCTACCACACATTCAAAAACGAGTATCCCGAGTTTATGGTGAACTTCGAGATCGTGCACATGTCCCAATATCTGTTCGAATTGATCCGGGAAGGACGGCTTGAAATCACCAAAGGCTACGACAGGAAAGTGACCTATCACGACCCGTGCTACCTGGGGCGCCACAATGACATCTATGACCAGCCGCGGGATGTGCTGCAGCAGATTCCCGGCCTTGAGCTGATAGAAATGGCCGACTGCCGCAAAAACAGCCTCTGCTGCGGGGGCGGGGGAGGCAGAATCTGGATGGACACGCCGATGAGCGAACGCTTCTCCGATCTGCGGCTGAAGCAGGCGCAAAAAGTCGGGGCCCAGGTCCTGGCCACCGCCTGCCCTTACTGCATTACCAATTTCGAGGAAAGTCGGTTGAACCTGGAGATGGAAGATGCCCTTGAAATCAAGGACATCACGGAAATCATCCAGGAAGTGATCTGAAAACAAAGGCAACCTGAAAAGGACAAAGAGCAGTGGAAAAAGAACAGATTGAAAATCTTTGCAAAAGCTTAGCGGACCGGAACTTCGGAGACGTCATGGTGGTCGGAGGAGGCGTCAGCGGCATCCAGGCCTCGCTCGATCTCGCCGCCTCGGGCTTCAAAGTATACCTGGTCGAAAAGGCGCCGAGCATCGGCGGCCATATGGCCCAGCTCGACAAGACCTTTCCCACCAACGACTGTTCCATGTGAATTCTTTCACCGAAACTGGTCGAGGTCGGCCGGCATCCGAACATAGAGGTCCTGACGTATACCGAAGTCGACGGTGTGGATGGCGAAGCGGGGGATTTCAAGGTCACCCTGAAAAAAAAGCCACGGTACATCATCGAGGACAAGTGCACGGGCTGCGGCACCTGCGTAGAGTACTGCCCGGTGCAGTACCCCGATCCGTTCAACCAGGATATATCCGAGAACAAGGCCGTTCACATCTATTTTTCCCAGGCGATTCCGCTCGTCGCATACATCGATGACAGCTGCCTTTATCTGAAAGAGAAAAAGTGCCTCATCTGCGAAGGCGTCTGCCAGAACGATGCCATCGATCTGCGTCAAACAGAGGAGAAGCTCGAGGTCAACGTCGGGGCGATCATTCTTTCCCTCGGCATGGAGCCCTACGATCCCAAGACAAGAGACGACTACGGCTACGAAAAGTTCGAGAACGTCGTCACCAGCATGGACTACGAGCGGCTGCTTTCCTCCACCGGACCCTATGCCGGGGAGGTGCTGCGGACTTCGGACAGGAAGCATCCCCGCAACGTCGCCTGGATTCAATGCGTCGGCTCCAGACGGGTGACCCCGGGCGACAACAGCTACTGTTCGGGGGTGTGCTGTACGTACACGCAAAAACAGGTGATCCTGACCCACGATCACGACCCGGAGGCCAAGTGCACGATCTTTCACAACGATATCCGATCCTGGGGAAAGGACTTCGAGCGGTACTTCCAACGGACGGAGCAGCTTCCCGACACGCGGTTTCTCCGAAGCTACGCATCGGTCGTCGGAGAAAATCCCGAAAACAAAAATGTCATCGTCCGATATTCGACTCCTGACCAGGGGGTGAAAGAAGAAGAATTCGAAATGGTCGTGTTGTCCGTCGGGCTGAATCCCCCCGCAGGTTTTGCAAAAATGGCCGATACATTCGGGATCGAGCTTGAATCCCACGGGTTTTGTAAAACCGATCCGGCCAACCCGATCAAGACTTCCCGGCCCGGCATTTATGCCAGCGGGGCCTTCCATGGGCCCACCGACATTCCCGAATCGGTGTTTACCGCCAGCGGCGCCGGGGTCCAGAGCGCCGAATTTCTGGATTATCGGCGGGGAAAACTGGCCGTGGAAAGGGTCTACCCGGAGGAACGGGATGTCTCCAGCGAGGAACCGAAAATCGGCGTTTTTATTTGTCATTGCGGCGCCAACATCGGAAGCGTGGTCAACGTTCCTTCGGCCGTTGAATACGCCCTGACCCTGCCCAACGTCGTCTACGCCCAGGAGCAGCTGTTTTCGTGCGCCACGAATTCCGCCCGGGAAATCACCGACATGGCAAAGGAAAAGGGGCTCAACCGGGTCGTTATCGCCGCCTGCTCGCCCAGGACCCTCGAGCCGTTGTTCCGGGACACCCTTCGCGAAGCGGGAATCAATCAATATTACCTCGACATGGCCAACATCCGGGAGCATTGCTCCTGGGTCCACTCCAAGGAAAAAGACGAAGCCACCCGGAAGGCAAAGGACATCATCCGGATGTCGGTTGCCCGGGCCAGCCGGCTGGAGCCGCTGCAGGAATTCGACCTGCCCGTCAACAAGGCGGCACTGGTAGTCGGCGGCGGAGTGGCGGGCATGACCTGCGCCCTGGCCATCGCCAATCAGGGACACCCGGTCCACCTGGTGGAGAAGAACAAAGACCTGGGCGGCAACGCCAGAAGGCTTCACCAGACCCTGGAGGGGCTCGATGTGCAGGCCTACCTGAAGGACCTCATCGGCAAGGTCTACAAAACCCCCCTGATCCACGTGTCCCACGATGCGGAAATTCTGGATGTCTCCGGCTACGTGGGTAACTTCGTCACCACGGTGGAGACCGAGGGAAGAGTCAGGCAGATCCGGCACGGCGCAACCGTCATCGCTGTCGGTGCCGACGAATACAAACCGACCGAGTATCTGTACGGTGAAGACGAGCGGGCCGTCACCCATCTGGAGCTGGAAGAAAGAATCGCCAAAGAAGACGAAAAGGTCATGAAGGCCCAGAGCGTGGTGATGATCCAGTGCGTCGGCTGCCGCAACGAGGACAGGAATTACTGCAGCCGGGTATGCTGCAGCCATGCCGTGAAAAATGCGCTGAAACTGAAGGAGAACAACCCGGAGATGGACGTCTACATCCTGTTCCGGGACATGAGAACCTACGGTTTGAAAGAGGATTTTTACCGGGAAGCGGCGGATCGGGATGTGAAATTCATCCGGTACGAGCCGGAAGATCCGCCCCGGATCGAAGCCGCCAAAGAAGGCGGCAAGGAAATTTTGCGGGTCACCGTGCCGGACCCGATTCTGGGCCAGCGGCTCGAGCTCGACGCCGACATCGTTTCTCTGGCCGCCGCCGTGGTTCCCTCGGCGTCCACCGATCAGGTGGCCGGCCAGTTCAAGCTCACGCTGAACCCGGATTCGTTTTTCAAAGAAGCCCACGCCAAATTGAAGCCGGTGGAATTTGCCGCAGACGGCGTCTTTCTTTGCGGGATGGCCCAGTATCCCAAGCACCTATCCGAGACGATCAACCAGGCCTACGGCGCTGCCGGCCGCGTCCTGACACTTCTTTCCCACGATACGGTCATCGCTTCAGGGGCCGTTTGCGAGGTTCACGAAAACGATTGCGTTTCTTGCGGCGCCTGTATCAGCGCCTGTACCTACGGTGCGATCGAATTTGTCGACCGGCCGGCCGGGAAAAAAGCCTGGGTCAACCCGGTGCTCTGCAAGGGAGACGGCGTCTGCAACGCAAAGTGCCCGACCAACGCCATCGTATTGAAGCACTTTACCGACGGGGAGATCCTGTGCCAGATCGACGCAGCCGCGCCGGAAGCCTGCAGTGCCTGAAAAATCGTCGGTGAACCACACGGGAGAGGACAAGCAAAGGAGATGGGTCCTAAATGAGTGCAGACCATAAATTCAAGCCGAACATACTGGGTTTTGTGTGCCATTGGTGAGCGTACGGCGCCGCTGACATGGCTGGGGTCTCCAGACTACAATATGCGAACGAAATCAGGCTGATTCGTGTCATGTGTTCCGGAAGAGTCGACCTGGAATTCATTCTCCGGGCCTTTTTCAACGGACAGGACGGCGTTTTCATCGGCGGGTGCCGATTGGGAGAGTGCAATTACATCACCCATGGAAATTTCGACGCCCTGGGCACCACGCTTTTGTGCAAAAAGATTTTGGAGCACATCGGATTGAACCCGGAAAGGCTGCAAATCGAGTTCATGTCTTCGGGCGACGGCATCATTCTGGCCGAGAAGATCAACGATTTTGCAAAGAAGGTAAAAGCGTTGGGGCCGCTCGGAAAAGCCGAGGGAATCGGTGAAAAAGGCATGAAGCTCAAGCTCGATGCGGCCAGGAAGCTGGTTCCCTTCATCAAGCTGGTGGAAAGAGAGAGGCTGAGAATCACGCCGAAGTCCGAAAAGGCCTATCGTGACTTTTATGCCGGCGACGAGTTTGACACGCTGTTCACCGACCTGATCGTCAACAAGCTTGCCATCGGACAGATCCTGCTGCTGCTGCAGGAAAAGCCCCTTTCCACCAGCGAGCTGTCGGAAATCTTGGGTCTGAATCCTTCCGAGATATCGAGGCATATCAACCGCTCGTCGAGGCAGGGCCTTTTGCGATACGACGAAAGCCGGAAATGCTATGCGCTTGCCTGAAGAATAGGAATTCTACGATGGACAACGACAGGATCGATCAAATCATCGAAAAGCATCACGGTGAGCCCAGCTACCTGATTCAGGTCTTGCTGGATATCCAGAGTGAAAATCATTGGCTCCCCAAGGCCGCACTGGAACGGGTCGGCGAAAAATTAAAGGTGCCGTACACGCGGATCCAGCATATCGCCACCTTTTATAAAGCCTTCAGCCTCGTTCCCAAAGGACGCCACGGGATTCACATCTGCATGGGAACGGCCTGCCATGTCCGGGGGGCGACGCGGATTCTCGACGCGGTGCAGGACCAGACCGGCATCAAACCCGGCGAAACGGACCTGGACCTGAAGTTCAGCCTGGAGACCGTGAACTGCCTTGGCTGCTGCGCCCTGGGTCCGGTGATGGAAGTCGACGGAAAAGCCCATGGGAAGATGACCCCAAGCCAATCAGCAGAGGTGCTGAAAACCTACGAGTAGAGGAAGATTATGGCGAAAATCCATACGCCTGAAGAGCTGGAGTCTTTCAGAAAAGATCTGTTGTCCCGGAAAGATCCGAGCCGGCCCTGCATTTCCATCTGTGCCGGCGCCGGCTGCATTGCCTCGGGTGCTGATGAGGTGATTGCTGCATTCAAGACCGAGATTGAGAATCAGGACTTACAAGCAAAAGTGGACACCAAAGGAACCGGATGCCCCGGATTTTGCGAAAGGGGTCCGGTCGTCGTGATCTACCCCGAGGAGATCTGTTATCTCCAGGTCACGGCGGAAGATGTCCCCGAGATCATCGAGCAGACCATCAAAAAGAAGAAGGTCGTCGAACGCCTCCTCTTTGAGGATCCGGCAACGGGTCAAAAAGTGGTCCGCGAGCCGGATATTCCGTTTTACAAGAACCAGAAGCGGACGCTTCTTTGCAGCAATATCAAGATCGACTCCAAAAGCATCGACGATTACCTGGCCATCGGCGGATATTCGGCCCTGAACAAGGCGCTTTTTGGCATGACGCCGGTGGATGTGGTCGGGGAGGTGAAAAAATCCAACCTGAGGGGTCGGGGCGGAGCCGGTTTTCCGGCGGGAAGAAAATGGGAAGGCTCCCGAAATGCGGAAGAAAAGATCAAATATGTGATCGTGAACGCCGACGAGGGGGATCCCGGCGCATTTATGGACCGGGCGCTTCTGGAAGGCAACCCGCACTCCATTTTAGAGGGCTTGATCATCGGCGGTTATGCGGTCGGAGCGCAAGAGGGGTATATCTACGTCCGGCAGGAATATCCCCTGGCCGTGAAAAATATCAGCCTGGCGATACGGCAGGCCGAAGAATACGGCTTTTTGGGGGAAAATATTCTCGGATCCGATTTTTCCTTCAAGGTGATCGTCCACCAGGGAGCCGGGGCATTTGTCTGCGGAGAATCAACGGCGCTGATGACGGCATTGGAAGGCCGGGTCGGAGAGCCCAGACCCAAGTACATCCGGTCCAATATCAAAGGGCTTTGGGAAAGGCCCTCGGTGCTCAACAATGTGGAGACTTGGGCGAATGTGCCGCTGATCATCAACAACGGCGCTGACTGGTTTGCCGAGGTGGGAACGGAAGGCAGCAAAGGGACAAAGATTTTCTCCCTCGTGGGCAAGATCAACAACACGGGGCTTGTGGAAGTTCCCATGGGAATCAGCCTGAGAGAAATCATCTACGATATCGGAGGCGGCATTCCCGACGGCAAAAAGTTCAAGGCGGTGCAGACCGGCGGCCCTTCCGGGGGATGTATCCCCGAAGAAAAATTGGATCTGAAGGTCGGATTCGACGAACTGACAAAGGCCGGTTCCATGATGGGATCCGGCGGCATGATCGTGATGGATGAAGATACCTGCATGGTCGATGTGGCCAGGTATTTCATCAATTTTCTCACGGATGAATCCTGCGGAAAATGCGTCCCGTGCCGCGAAGGGCTGCGGCAGATGCACCGGATTTTGACGAACATCACCCAGGGCAAAGGAAAGCAAGGAGACCTGGAGACCTTGCAGGAGTTGTCGGAAACCGCCATCGAAGCCTCTCTTTGCGCCCTGGGCAAGAGTGCACCGAACCCCTTTTTGAGCACCCTGCGCTACTTCAAAGAGGAGTACGAGGCACACATCGATGAAAAACGCTGCCCGGCGCTGTCCTGTAAGGAGTTGATCGCTTTTTATATCGATCCGGAAAAGTGCAGCGCCTGCGGAATCTGCCGCAAGAAGTGCCCGGTTGATGCCATCGACGGCGCCAAAAAAACGATTCATATCATCGACCAGAAAAAATGCACCCAATGCGGAACCTGCTTGGAGGTCTGTCCGTCCAAATTCGGGGCAGTGAAGAAGATCTCCGGGGAGCCCGTTCCACCGCCGATTGAGGAAGAAAAAAGAACCCTAACGAAAAAGCAGAAAGCTTCGGTTCAATGAGTGACATTCAGCTGGAAATCGACGGCAAACCAGTGCAGGCAAAAGAAGGGATGACCCTCCTTGAAGCCGCCCGGGGTGCGGGGATCGCAATACCGACCCTCTGTCATCATGAGAAACTGGAACCCTTCGGAGGGTGCAGACTCTGCATCGTGGAAGTGGAAGAGCGCGGGTGGACCAAGCTCGTTGTCTCCTGCGTGTTCCCGGTAAAAGGGAACATTGTCGTCAGGACGCGATCTGAAAAAATCGACAGAATTCGCAAAACCATCCTGGAGCTGCTGATGGCGCATGCCCCGGATTCGCCGGTATTGCTCGATTTGGCCAAAGAGTATGGTGCAGACCGGAACCGGTTTGAAAAAGAGGCCTCTTTTTGCATCCATTGCGGCTTATGCGTGAGGTACTGCGCCGAGGTCAAGAAAAAGCACGCCATCGGCTTTGTCGACAGGGGAATCCGAAAGGAGATCAGCTTCATTCCGGAAATCGCCGCAAAGGAGTGCGACAGCTGCAAGGAATGCTTTCCGCTCTGTCCGACATCCTATCTGCAGGCGGCGTTCGTGCTGACCGGCTCTTTGTCTTTTCCT
>CBFCZJ010000163.1:0-8076 GCA_965602445.1 uncultured Desulfobacterales bacterium
ATAAAAAATGAAATCACACAGGACGGCGGGGCTGGAATCTTGATCTTGGAACCCCTGAACCCAGAACCCAGAACCCAGAACCCCAGAACCCCTGAACCCCTGAACCCAGAACCCCGAACCTCTGAACCCCCATGAACTACACCTGCCGAGAATACCGCGAAGAGATGACCCTGGTCGGGCTGCGGCTGCGGCTCAAAGACGAGACCCTGAGCCCGGAGGAGAAAGAAGACCTGAAGCGGAAGATCGCCCAGATAGAAGACGAGATGGGCATAAAATAAAATCGCGCGGCGATTTTATTTTATGATTGGGCGGCGTCGCCGCCATTTTTTATGCTGGCCGCAGAAGATGCCGCTTGTATTTCCCGACTTCCGGGAAGACCTCCCACAGCCCTTGCCGGAGCTTTAAATCGGTGCATAATTTCGTTCTTTTTTTGTCTTTTTTAAAGCTTTCGTAGGGACGCGTAGCGGGCTTACGAAAGCTCTGCGATGATTCGAAGCCCTTCCAGGGTCAGGGAAAGATCGATCTCTTCGATGGTTTCACACACCTCGGCCATCAGGGGGGCGAGCCCGCCGGTGGCGATGATCTTCGGCGCAGGAGACATCTCGCCGGCCATTCTCCGGGCCATGCCGTCCACCAATCCCGCATAGCCGAAAATGATCCCCGCCTGTATGCTTTCTGTCGTGTCCTTGCCGATGGCATGCTCCGGTGCGCAGAAGATTTCCACCCGGGGCAGCTTGGACGCCTTTTGAAACAGGGCCTCGGCCGAGATCATGATGCCCGGGCTGATCGCCCCTCCCAAGTACTCCCCTTTTTCGGAAATGGCATCGAAGGTGGTGGCGGTGCCGAAATCGATCACCACCAGGCCTTTTCGGTGTCGATGATAGGCGCCGATGGCGTTGACGATCCGGTCCGCCCCCACCTCGGCGGGATTGTTGTAGCGGATCGGCATCAGGTCGAAGCGGCGCGTGTTCACCCACAAGGGAGAATGGCCCAGGTATTTTCGGCAGAACGCCTCCAGAATCGGCCGCATCGGGGGCACCACACAGGAGACCGCTGTTTTCTTCACGCCGGAAAGGTCGATATCGCCTGCGGCGAACAGACCGGCCGCCAGGACCCGGAACTCGTCCTCGGTGGTGTTTCGTTCGGTTCGAATGCGCCAGTCCATCAGAAGGCGGCGTCCTTCGTAAATGCCGATGACCGTATTGGTGTTTCCTACGTCGATCACGAGAAGCATAATACTCGACTCCTTTTACCGAAGTGCATAGAACCTGAAGGTCGGTGAAAAATTGCTGCCAAGCACGAAATTCGAATCTCGAAATCCGAAGCAAATCCGAAATTCGAATTACCAAATGACCAAAACAAAGCGGGTGAGCCGCTTCCTATGGAGTCCAGCACGGTCCCTGTTTCGTATTTTGAAATTTGATCATTCGAATTTGTTTCGAGATTCGAGATTCGAGATTCGAATTTTATCTTGTTCGGATTCCGCAGCATGTCGCACCGCATCGACGATGCGGACGGTGGCGGCCGTTTGGGCGACGTCGTGCACCCGGAGGATGTGGGCGCCGGCCAGAACGGCGGCCGCAACGGCCGCCTGGGTGCCGGTTTCAACGATCGGCAGGTCCGTGGAGATGTCGGTCTGGTCGGGTGGTTTGAGCAGCTTTCGGATAAACGCCTTCCGGGAGGGGCCGATCAGAATCGGGGCGTCAAGTTCGCGCAGTTTGCTCAGATCGCCGAGGAGCCTCAGATTGTGGGTGACGGTTTTGCCGAAGCCGATGCCCGGGTCGATTACGATCTGTGATCGGGAAACGCCCGCATCCAGGGCACGGCCGACGGCCTCTGCCAGAAAATCATGGATTTCGCCGAACAGATCCTCGTAGACCGGCGCCTTTTGCATGGTCTTGGGGGTGCCCAGCATGTGCATGACGATGACCGGAACACCGAATTCCGCCGCCACCTCCGCCATCGATGGATCCAGACGCAGCGCGCCGACGTCGTTGAGAATCGTGGCGCCCGCCTCGATGGCGGCGCGGGCGACGCCAGCCTTGTTCGTATCGATTGAAATGGGGACGTCGATTTGCTTTGCCAGGGCGCGAATGACCGGCACCACCCGACGGGTTTCTTCTTGTTCGCTGACGAAATCGGAAAACGGGCGGGTCGACTCTCCGCCGACATCGACGATGTCCGCGCCCTCCCGGACCAGCCGCACTGCCTGGGCCACGGCATCGTCGGCGGAAAAAAACCGTCCGCCGTCGGAAAACGAGTCCGGGGTCACGTTGACGATCCCCATGATCCGGGTCGTTTCGCCCAGCTCAATGCGGCGCGCGCCGGCCGACAGGGCAAAGGCGGGGCGAGGCATCACGGGGCAGGACGGCGGCTGGTTTCGATCAGCTCGGCTCATCGTCCGGTTTTCGGGATTCTTCGTCCGGTTTCTCCGGTTCCTCTGCGCCGAGATCCGGCTGGTCGGGGGCTTCTTCCTCCGGCCGTTCCCCCTCGGCCCTGGGCGGATCGCCGGGTCCCTTTCCAGGTTTCTGGGCCCGTTTGGTGGGAAGCTGGATGCCCGGCCTCAGCTCGTAAATGAGGTCGTCGAGTTCGTAGCCCAGGACCGTCTCTCTTTCGACGAGCATCTCCGACAGCTTGTGCAAAATATCCATGTTGTCGCTGAGGATCTTCTTGGCCCGGCTGTAGGCGGATTCGATCAGTTGATGGACTTCGGAGTCGATCTGCCGGGCGGTGTTTTCCGAATAGTCCCGGTGCTGGGAGATTTCTCTTCCCAGGAAGATCTGCTCTTCTCCGACTTCATAGGAGAGCGGACCGAGTGCGTCGCTCATTCCCCAAGAGCGGATCATCTTCTGGGCAAGGTCAGTGGCCTGCTTGATGTCGTTGGCCGCGCCGGTGCTGATGCGGCCAAAGATGATTTCTTCTGCCGCGCGTCCGCCGAATGCCACTGAAAGCTCGCTTTCGAGCTGGTCCTTGTACTTGAAGTCGCGCTCTTCAGGAAGGAACCATGTCACCCCGGCCGCGCGGCCCCGGGGGATGATGGTGATCTTGTTGACGGCGTCGGTGCCGGGCAAAAAGCGGGCCACCATGGCATGGCCGGCCTCGTGATATGCGGTGGTCTTCTTGTCTTCCTCGGACAAGACCTTGGATTTTCGCTCCAGGCCCAGGTACACCTTGTCCTTGGCCTCCTCGAAATCCGTCATCTCGAGGTTTTCCTTGTTTCGTTTGGCGGCGATCAGGGCGGCTTCGTTGACCAGATTTTCCAGGTCCGCGCCGGAAAAGCCGGGCGTTCCCCGGGCCAGGATGTTCGGATCGACGTCCGGGCCGATGGGAGTCTTTTTCATGTGAACCCGGAGGATCTTCTCTCGGCCCCGGATATCGGGCATGGAGACGACCACCTGCCGGTCGAAGCGGCCGGGGCGAAGCAGGGCGGGGTCTAGAACATCGGGGCGGTTGGTGGCAGAAATCAGAATCACCCCCTCGTTGGACTCGAAGCCGTCCATCTCCACCAGGAGCTGGTTCAGGGTCTGCTCCCGCTCGTCGTGGCCGCCGCCTAACCCGGCCCCGCGATGGCGGCCGACGGCGTCGATTTCATCGATGAAAATGATGCACGGTGCGTTCTTCTTGCCCTGCACGAAAAGGTCCCGGACCCGGGATGCGCCGACCCCCACGAACATCTCCACGAAATCCGATCCGCTGATGCTGAAAAACGGCACGCCGGCCTCGCCGGCAATGGCTCGGGCCAGCAAGGTTTTGCCGGTGCCCGGCGGCCCCATCAGGAGCACCCCTTTGGGGATCCTGCCGCCGAGCCGGGTAAATTTCTTTGGATTTCTCAGAAAATCGACGATTTCACTGAGTTCTTCTTTCGCCTCATCGATACCGGCCACATCCTCGAAGGTCACCCGGGTGCCTTGGTCGGACATGAGCCGTGCCTTGCTCTTTCCAAAGGAAAGGGCTTTTCCTCCGCCGGACTGCATCTGTCGCATGAAGAAAATCCAGACCGCGATGAGGATGATCATCGGAAACCAGGAAACCAGCACCGACATGTACCAGGGAGATTCGGAAGGCGGTTTGGCGCTGATCACCACTCCCTTGTCACGAAGCGTATTGATCAGGTCGGCGTCCTGGGGGGCGTATACCTTGAAGCGGTTCTGGTTGAGGTCGGTTACCGTCAACTCCTGGCCCTGGATCAGCACCTTTTGCACCCGCTCTTCGGAAACCATGGCGAGAAATTCCGTATAGCTGATGCTGGTCTCGGACATCTGCTGCTGGTTGAACAGGTTGTAGAGCATGACCATCATCATCGTGATGACGATCCAGAGGGCGAGGTTTTTATAAAAGGGGTTCAAAGATGCATTCCTCCTGATGTCGCAGAATAGATCGACGTAGTTCGGGAGCGTTAAATCCTTTCCGGCCCGACGGCGGACCGGTGTTCCGGGCGGTTTTTCTGCACGGCCCGGGCCGAATTCGAATCGCGTGACTCAGCTTACTATGTAATCACTCCCATCGGATCGGCAAGCAGCTCGGCCAAAAGGAGCCGGCGGCTTGCAGGCTCCACCTTAAAATCCTCGGAGATGCGATGGCCGGCGACCCATGCGATTTTGCCGCCGCTGATCACCAGCGGACACATCCATCTGGACCGCCGGGAGACTTTCCGGTCGGTGAAAAAGTCCTGCAGCTTCTGCGTTCCAGTCATCCCCAAGGGGCGGAACCGGTCTCCCGGCCTGGCATTCCGAACGGTGATCGGAAAATAGATTTTTCCCATATCAAAAAAGGCGGTCCGCTGTCCAGAACGTCGAATCCGTTCGGCGTCGACCGGGCCGCACGCCGTCAGCCGCAGGCAAAAACCGGCTTCGATCAGATGGACCTCTCCGGGTTCGTAAAGCCGGTAGCGGAACGTTTTTGGCTCCGGCTCGCTGCCGAGGGAGGCGCAGCCGCCGTTTTCCGGGGCAAGGCAGATCTCCACCCGCTCGTAGGCCCGATAGACCCTGATGTTCCGGGGCAGGTGAAACGATGCGCAGCCGTCCTTTTCTTCGCACAGTCGGCGGACCGCCTCGATATGGCGAAAGCCGATTCTGCGCAGGTCGCCTTTCAGGGATGAAATCGCCTGCCGAAGGACCCGGCGGCAGGCGGCCTTCGGCAGAGCGGAAAGCGCCGGCACCGACAGCAGGATCCGGTCCGCCTCCCGCTGGAGCAAAGCGCCGGTAAGAAGGGGCTCGGCCAGGGTCTCCATCCAGTCGTCTTCGGCCCGGGCTACCGCCGACAGCCGGCAGAGAGTCTCGACGAGGTTCGGGTTGTAGTCGGCAGCCAATTTCGGAATAAGGTCGTTTCGGAGCCGGTTGCGAACGAAGGCGTTGTCGGCGTTGGAGGAGTCGAGCACAAAGCCGATCTGTTCTTCCTTTAGATAGCGGCGGATTTCATTTCTGCGGCAATCGATCAGGGGCCGGACCAGCCGCCCCCTCTTGGGGGGGATTCCGGAAATTCCCCGCCGCCCGCTTCCCCTCAGCACAAACAAGAGCACGGATTCCGCGTTGTCATCTGCGTGGTGGCCCACGGCGATCTTGGAGAATCGATTTGCGCCAGCCGTCCGGTGGAGAAAGTCGTAGCGAAGCCTTCGGGCCGCCTCTTCGGTCGAAAGCCGTTCGTCGCGGCGATACCCCTCGACGTTGCCCCGTTCGATGTAAAAAGGAAGGCCGAGTTCGGCGGCCTGGCCGGCGACGAACGCCGCATCGCGCTCGGCCTCCGCGCCCCGTAGGCCGTGGTGGAAGTGGGCGACAGCCAAGGGCATCGGGCTGGTGCGGGCGATCTGCCACAGCGCATAGAGCATCGCCGTGGAATCCGGGCCTCCGGAGGCGGCCACCAGAACCGGTTCTCCGGGGGTGATGAGACGGCGGGCCTGCACGGTCCGGCGAATCGCCGATACAAAGGCGGGACTATTGCAAGCGCTGGGCGATGTTGGCATGGACGATTTTGGAAACCTTTTGTTGCCAATACCCCACGACGCCGGACCGAACCCTGATTTCAGTGATGTTCGGGGCCACCATGGCAAGGGTGATCGTCACCGGCGTTCCGTCGGAGCGTTCTGCTTTGATGACCGACTCGATGGCGTCGCCGGCAGGCTCTTCGACGATGCCCATCTTCAATTCGGTCAAGGTCTCTTTGGCGGCGGCAAACGCTTTGTCGAACGGGGCCTGATAGGTGCGGGCCAAATCGCCTTCCGCGTAGGTATAGGCCGCGGCGCCGGCGCCGGCCCCGGCGATCAAAAGGGGGCAGCCGGTGGTCAGAAAGCTTGCGCAAAGAAGTGCCAGGATCGGCAAGATTTTCCCCATGAGATCACCCGGGTTCGCTTTTGTAATGGTCAGTCGTTGACTGCCGGCCGTGGGTCGCTCCGATGGTCTCCGCGGGGCAAAACCCGGGCCGGACGGGGCGAATGTAGGCCAGGGGCCGGAAAAAGTCAACACGGACAAGCCCGGCGTGCCCGAGATAATGCAACTTGATGACTCCCTGTTCAACCGAGAAGAGCAGGCGGCCGCTTTTTTCTTGAAAAAGTTTTCAAAGTCCTTACTATCAAGCCGGGTTGTGCTAGGCGGGGAGCTAGCGGTGCCCTGTACCCGAAAACCGCTATAGCGGGGCTGAATTCCCTCCCAAGGGTTCGGCGCCCGAAGCCGTGGTGAGCATCGGCCGGCCGCCGCGCAACAGGCGGTCACGAACCTCGTCAGGTCCGGAAGGAAGCAGCGATAAGTGATGCAGCCCGTGTCGCGGTTTGATCCCGGCCCCTTTTGCAAGCGACGGTGGAGGGATGAATTCGATGGAGGGTGCACAACCTAACCCCCTGAATTCCGTTGTTATGCTGTATCGTGATTCCCTTTGCGGCCCCTTTTCTGAAGCGGGCCGTCCCATTCTTGACATGCTCTGAAATCGTCTTACCTTCCAGTCAAAGTTTTGGCCGCACCGACACGTGAACCCGCATCAAGAAAGTGCTCGAGGATGGTGAAAGGAAAAAAGATCGAAATCAATTCCGAGGAGCAGGCGGAAAAAGCAGCTGAAAAGGAGCAGGACCGGCAAGAGGCACAGGCAGCCACGGAGCGCAGCGAAGACGCCGAAACTGCAGAAAACGAGCCCGACAAGGAGACCGCCGAAAGCGTCGATCTTGAAGAGCGTTTGGCCGCCGCCGAAGAAGAAGCACGGATAAACTACGACCGGTACGTGCGATTGGCCGCCGAGTTTGAAAACTTCCGCAAGCGGTCCGCCCGGGAAATGCAAGACTACAAAAAGTTTGCCAATGAAACGCTGGTAAGAGAGCTTTTGCCTGTCGTCGACAACCTCGAGCGCGCCCTTCTGTCGGCCGAAAACCCCGCCTCGGAAGACGAGGGATTGAAAGAGGGGGTCGAACTCACCCTTCGGGAGATCCTCCGGGTCCTGGACAAATTCGGCGTAAAGCCGATCCAGAGCCTCAACGAGCCGTTCGATCCGGCCTACCATCAGGCGATGATGCAGGAGCCGAGGGACAACGTTCCTGAAAACACCGTGATCTCCGAGATGCAGAAGGGATACACGATGCAGGACCGTCTCCTGAGGCCCGCGATGGTGATCGTTTCCGCACCGAAAACCGCAGACGAGACCAGTGCCGGCGAAGCCGGCTGAAAGATGTTTTCGAAATTCTAACAACCGGCAAGTTCCATAGCTCATGGTGAAGGAGGAGTACAAATGGGAAAAATTATCGGAATCGACCTCGGGACCACCAACTCCTGTGTGGCGGTCATGGAGGGGGGTGATGCCAAGGTCATTACCAATGCCGAAGGAGGACGGACCACACCCTCGATCGTCGCCGTCAACGAGAGCGGGGAGCGTTTGGTCGGCCAGATTGCCAAGCGGCAGGCGATCACCAATCCCAACAACACCGTTTTCGCCGTAAAAAGGCTGATCGGCCGAAAATTCGATTCCAAGGAAGTCCAGAACGACATCGCCATCCTCCCCTACAGTCTGGAAAAAGCGGACAACGGCGACGTTCGGATCGTGCTCAAGGACAAGCGCTACAGCCCGGCGGAGATTTCTTCGTTCATCCTGGCGCACATCAAG
>CBFCZJ010000164.1:0-8026 GCA_965602445.1 uncultured Desulfobacterales bacterium
ACCGAATGATTCCCTCTCCCCGGATGGGAGAGGGTCAGGGTGAGGGGGGTAAGATCAGATCCCGCTTTGATCCCCTGCAGCTTGTTGGAGCGAAGCGGAAATCCCGCTTTGGCGGGGCTGCAGGGACATTCATGCCGCCGGTGTCGCCGTGGGACACGGGTTTCACTTCACATTGCGGGTTTCGTCTCCAGGAGGAGCAAAAGGATTCATTTCGCGGCACCATGGATCCCGAAGGTTGAGTTTCACGCTGCACAAGGGACCGAAAGACCCCGGCAGCGGCCTATTCTGCAACCCTTGGCCGAGGTTCGTTTTCACGGCCTGCAGGGCGCTTGATCCACTTTTCGTGATACCAGTTGGCGATGCGCGGTGCCCGGCCGAAGAGATACACGCCGACAAAGGCCGTGATCAGAATGTAAAATCCGCTGAAGATTCTAAGCGCCGGCACTGCAAGACTGGCGATGATGGCGGAAAATTCCCCCCGCTGCACCATGGAAAAGGCCGCGCGGCAGGAAACTTTCGGACTCAAGCCAAAAAGGCGGCCTCCGGAGTAAGCCGTAATGATTTTACCGGCAATCCCGAGCAGCACGAGGGCGGCCATCAGCCCCATGAGGGGGATGCCTTCCGTGAAATCGATGGTCGTGCCGAACCAGAAGAAAAAAAACGGGAGCACGAGATCCCGGGCGGGCAGCAGAAGATGTTCTATTTCCGTGGCCCGGCCGGTTTCCGACAGCATGACCCCGGCCATGAACGCGCCCAGGATTTCAGAAAGGCCCAGCGCCATGGCCAGGCCGGCATAGCCCAGGGCCAGCCCTACTGCCAGAAGCGGCATGAAGTCGGTCTCGATGTATTTGCCGATGAAGGCGTTCAGACGCCTGAAGCCGAAATAGCCGATGAATGCGGCGCCGAACACCAGCAAAAGAATCTTTGCCGCCAGCGCCGCCAGGTATGCTGCCGAGACCTGACCGCCGCCACCGATGCCGGCAATGAAGGAAACCAGAATCGGGGCGACCAGGTCTTCGAAAATGAGCAGGGCCAGGATAAACTCCGCCTCGGGGTTTGCCAGCCGCCTGTATTCATCGAGCATTTTGGCGGAGATGGACGAACTGGTCGCATAGGCGATGGAACCGATGACAAACGCGGAAAAAAGGTCCAATCCGAACAGCAGCGCAAGGATCATGGCACAGCCTAAGTTCAGCGCCACGTCGATCAGCCCGGCCGGCCAGATCCGGCTGGAGATGGCCACCATGCGGGCAAGGGGAAACTCGAGGCCTAGAATGAAGAACAGGAGTACGATGCCGATTTCGGCGGCGATATGAACCAGTTCATTTTTAAAGAAGAACGAGGAAACGACGGCGCCCAGGGCAATATACATCAGAACCGACGGCAGCCTGAGCTTCTGGGAGGCAAAGCTGACGGCAAAAAAGGTGCACAGCATCAGGCCGGCTACCAGCAAAAAGGGGAGATTTTCCACGCTCTACTTTCGCTCAGCGCCGGAATCAGGGTCAGGCTCGTCCGTGTCGGATCCGCTGGAGCAGGATTGGCAAAGCTCGTCCACTTTTTTCGTCTGGTCCCGGTTGCCGATCACCATCAGCGTGTCTCCGGGCCGAATCACCTCATTGATGTCGGGGCTGCCGATCATGTCCTTTCCGCGCTGGATGCCGATGATCGTGGCCCCCGTCTTGCTCCTGAGCCGGGAGTCGATGATCGTCTGGTTGGCCAGGTCGCTTTCCGGGCAGACCTTCACCCACTCGATGCGAACGCTCTTTAACAAAAGCTCCATCCGGTCGTCGGCCACCGGCTGGTAGTCCACTCCCATGAGAATGGTTCCCACATGGCGCGCTTCTTCATCGCTGAATTTGACCATGAGATCGGGTTCGTCCTCCTCGGCGTCGGCAAAATGGTAAATCTCCCGGTATCCGCTCTGGTGCAGGATGATCACGATATGGTCGCCGTCTGCCGTGGTAAAGGAATAGCGTTTTCCGACCCCCGGCAGATCCCCGGTTTTGATTTCCATATCCGCCTCCAAAAGATGTGTGGGTGTAAAATTGCCCCAGCGAGTGTATGGTATTGTACCGGAAAGATTTTTATTGCAAAAGACGAGTGATTTTTCAATAGATTCTGAAAACATGACAGTCCCCCTGACCCGTGGGATTCGATATTCAATATTGCAGGAGTTCTTGCCCATGAAGACCATGGCCACCCAGCTTTCCCTTTTATTCAGGCTCGGCCAGAGAAAAAGCAATGTCCGGTTGCTGATCAAATTCGCCTTCGTGCTGGCGTTTTTTTTCGTCGCCTACAGTATTCTGTTTCACATGATCATGCTCTACGAAGGCCGGGAGTATTCCTGGATCACCGGCTTTTATTGGACGCTGACAACCATGTCCACCCTCGGCTTCGGCGACATCACCTTCGGCAGCGACCTGGGAAAATTTTTTTCGGTGGTGGTGCTGCTCAGCGGCATCGTGTTTTTGCTGGTGATGCTCCCCTTTACCTTCATTCAGTTCTTTTACGCCCCCTGGCTCGAAGAGCAAAACAAAGCCCGCGCGCCGCGCGCGGTGCCGGAAAGCATGTCCGGCCACGTGATTTTTACCCATTTTGATGCGGTCACCGCAAACCTGACTGAAAAATTGGGCCAATACGGGATCAACTACGTCATCCTGGTTTCCGAGCTTCAGAAGGCGCTCGATCTGCACGACCAGGGCTACGCGGTGGTGTTCGGCGAAATGGACGACCCGCAGACCTATCGCCGCTTGAATATCGAACGGGCGATTCTGGTGGTCGTTTTAAACGATGACATCTCCAGTACGAACATCATCTACACCATCCGGGAAACCGCCGGCACCGTGGCCACGGTCACCAATGCCGATGTGGACGATTCCCTCGATATCCTGCAACTGGCCGGAAGCACCCATGTCTTTCAGTTCACCAAGCTGCTGGGAAAGGCCCTGGCCCGCCGGGTGCTGGGGGTGAGCACCAAGGCCAATATCGTCGGCCGCTTCGACCAGTTGCTCATCGCCGAGGCCCCGGCCATGCGGACCTGGCTGCAGGGAAAAACCCTGGCCGAAAGCGGTTTGCGGCAGATTACCGGAATGACCGTGGTCGGCCTCTGGGAGCAGGGGCGATTCCGGAATCCCGCCCCTCAGGCCGAAATCGGCGAATCCACCGTTTTGCTGCTGGCCGGCACCGAAGCGCAGCTGGACCGGTTCGACCGGACCATCGGAGGCAGCACCGAAGAAAACCCGAGCAAGGGGCCGGTGGTGGTGCTGGGCGGCGGCCGGGTCGGCCAGGCGGTGGCCGACACCCTGAAGGCACGAGGCATCGATTACCGGGTGGTGGAAAAAAGGGCCGGCATCGCCGCCAAGGACCCTCGCATCATCCAGGGAAGCGCAGGCGATCTGGAAGTCCTGGAAAAGGCCGGGATCAACGAAACCCCGTCGATCATCATCACCACCCACGACGACAACCTGAACATCTACCTGACGATCTATTGCCGGCGTCTTCGGCCGGATGCCCAGATCATCAGCCGGGCCAGCCTCGACCGCAACATCAACACCCTGCACCGGGCCGGGGCCAACCTGGTCATGTCCTACAGTTCGCTGGTCACGGCCACCATCATGAACCTGCTCCAGCCTCAGAAGATGCTGATGCTTTCCGAAGGACTCCACGTGTTTCGCACCGGCCTGAGTCCGAAACTGGAAAACAGGGCCCTGCTCGACATCCGGGTGCGCGAGAATACCGGCTGCAGCGTGGTGGCCGTCAGGAGAAAAGGCCAGTCGATCATCAACCCGGACCCCACGATCGTTTTAGAAAAGGGCGACGAACTGGTGCTGATCGGCACGGCGGAATCCGAAAAAATGTTTACCGAACAATATCCGGCAAGCGCATAGCCGGTGCTGTCCCTGGGTATCTGTGGACATCATTATGGCGGCGGTTGTCCTCGCTGAGATTGGAAATGCCTAAAATGCCTAAAATGAGCTTAAATGCCTAAAATTATGGAGAGCGGAAACCCATCGGCCTTCGGCGGTCCCGGCTGGAGGATTCCGAGTAAGCACATTATGGAATACTGCCTGTTTCATATGAATGCTGGAGCGAAGCGACTCCACTATTTTAGGCAATTTAGGCATTATAGATCATTTTAGGCATTGATTACGATCTCCACGTATTTCCCTTCAACATACGAGGCGCTGAGGCCGCCGAGGATGCGCAGAGAAGATGGAAAAGGTTTTCTCTGCGCCCTCTGAGTCACGGCGGTGATTTTTTTGATCTGAAACACGTCGACGAAATGATGCCATCGAGCATCAAGGCCCGCCGTTAAAAATCCTCGGCGTCCTCTTTTTGCAATCCCATTGCCTGGGCCCGTTTGAGCCACTGCCGCCGGGCTGCCGCACGTAGGTCAGTCACCTGGTCGGTTTCGTCCACGATCTCGATTCCCAGCAGGGTTTCGAGAATGTCTTCCATGGTCAGAATTCCGGCGATGTCCCCGTGTTCGTCGACCACGAGCGCCGCATGCTGCCGGTCCTTCAAAAACCGCTCGAAGAGATGGATCAGCGGTGCTTTTTCCGGGACTGCCGACAGATCCCGTCCCAATGCCGCCAGCGGTTTGTCCTGATTGCCGGCCGAGGCTTCCCGGTAGATGTCGCTTTTCAATACAAACGCGTCGATGGCATCCGGGTCTTCCTGGAATACTGGAATCCGGGAAAATTGGATGTCCGGATACGTTTCGATGACCTCTCCGACCGTGGTTGCTTCCGGAAGCCTGAACATGACCGTTCGAGGGGTCATGATGTCTTCCGCCCTCAGTTTGCGAAGGTGCAGCAGGTTTTTGATAATGGAGGACTCCTGTTCTCCAAACAACCCCTCTTCGAGCCCCAGCTCGGCGATGGCCCGGAGTTCATCCCGGCTGAAGCTGAATCCTTTTCGCCTTCTTGCCATGAGGCGGGTAAGCTGGACGGACAATAGCACCAGCGGGTAAAGCAGCACGATCATCGCTGAAAGAATGCGGGCCGAGACCGGCGCAAGCTCCCGCCAATAGAGGGCTCCCAGGGTTTTGGGGATGATCTCGGAAAGAACCAGGATCAAGAAGGTCAGCACGGCCGAGGTAACGGCGATGCTTCCGCTTCCGAACACCAGCAGCGCCTGGGCGCCGACCCCGGCTGCGCCCACCGTGTGGGCGATGGTGTTGAGGCTGAGAATGGCGGCAAGGGGGCGTTCGATGTCTGCCTTCAGCTTGCGGATCCGCCGGCCAATCCTGGGGGACCTTTTTTCAAACGCGGAGGCATAGCTGGGTGTGATCGACAACAGCACCGATTCGAGAAGAGAGCAGAGAAAGGATACGCCCAGGGCGAGAAAGAGGTAGAAAAGAAGCAGATTCATTTGGCTTTCTTCTCAGGTGGAATGTCGGCACCGCAAAACTTGCACCGAACCGGCTTGCCCTTCATATCGGAAGGCACGACCTGGGCTTTCCTGCATTTCGGGCAGACCCGCTTCAAGTTTTTGATCGAGCTGAATATCGATGCCAGAAAGTATGGATTCATGATGGATTCACCTTACAATACAAAATGGAGTCTCATATCGGCGCTAAACAGGAGAAGGATCCTGGCCCCTCACACCGGCAGGGCTGTCGACAGCGCCATGGATCCGACAACTACAATTATATCTGTACCATTTGCTGCGGCTGAGTCAAGCAGAGGGCACGGTGCAATGCGGCTGACCGTAGCTGCGATATCCCTCTTTCCCGGCATCCGGGATACTGCCCCCGCTATACGCCACAGGTTAGAACCGGCCGGAATTCTCGATTTCGAGCCCCCCCTATTTTATACACGTTTTCTGTAGCCCTCTTGACAAGCGGAAACAGGGCCTATATATTCCTTAAAAACGATATGGAGTTGGCCATGAAAGAATTTTTGAAGGTGATGAAGGCGGCATCGGACCCGACTCGGGTCAAGGTTTTAAAGATGCTGGAACAAAAGAGGATGTGCGTCTGTGAGATCCAGACCGGGCTGGGGGCGGCTCAGTCCACCACCAGTAAGCACCTGAAAATACTGGAAGACGCCGGCCTGGTCATGTCCCAAAAAGACGGTCTCTGGGTGAACTACACTCTTGCCGACGGCCGCCAGAGCCCCTATGCGGCCGCACTGCTGGGCAATCTTCGCCACTGGCTCAACGATGAACCGGAGATCGCCGCCGTCACCAGACAGGTCGGCATTTTAGACCGCTATGAGATCCTGAACAAGAATAAAACCGCTGCCGCGGTTTTATAAATGTTTCGCGTTCCGCGAGACACCAAGCTTTATTTATGCGGACGGCCCCCCGTTGAGTCGGTGGGGACATTTTTTTACCTTATTATATTATTGTATTTCGATATATAAAATCGTGGCAGCGATTTTATGAGGAGACACCATGAGTCAGACATCCACCGTTGCAAATGAAACCCGTTTCCAGGAAGACGCAGACAACCATAGCCAGGAACAGGCAGAGCCGAGCCAGATCGACTGGTCGATGATATGGAAGCCGCTGGCCGCGATTGTCGGGGTTTTTTTGCTGTTTTTCTTTCTGCCCATGGGCAGCGAGCGCTTTACCGGATCGGTGATCGAAGCCCTCGCCCTGGCCAAATGGTACGCCCAGGAGCACGTGCTGCTGTGCCTGGTGCCGGCCTTTTTCATCGCCGGGGCCATCGCCGTGTTCGTCAGCCAAGCGGCGGTGATGAAGTACCTGGGCGCCGGCGCCCACAAGGTGCTCTCCTACGGAGTCGCCAGCGTGTCGGGCTCGGTGCTGGCGGTATGCTCCTGCACGGTGCTGCCCTTGTTTGCCGGCATCTGGCAGCGGGGGGCCGGCCTGGGGCCGGCCGTGGCCTTTTTATACAGCGGCCCGGCTATCAACGTGCTGGCCATTATCCTCACCGCCCGCATCCTGGGCCCGGAACTGGGGGCGGCCCGGGCCGTGGGAGCGATCGTGTTCAGCGTGGTGATCGGCCTGTTCATGCACCTGATATACCGCAAGGAAGAACAGGCCAAGGCCGCTGCGGCCATGCACATGCCTGAACCGGAGGTGGACCGGAGCCTCGGCCAGAACATACTCTTTTTCGCGGTCATGATCGGGCTGTTGGTGGCGGCCACCTGGAGCGAGTCTGCCCAGGATGCCGGCTTCTGGCATGCGGTCTATTCGGTAAAATGGCTTCTCACCGGCGCGTTCGCGCTGGCGCTCGGAGCGCTGATGGTGTTCTGGATGGGGGTGAAGATCTACAAGGTGCTGGCAGCCGCCGTTGCGGTTCTGGCGATTGCACTCCTGGTGCCCGCTCATCCGCTCATCCCCTTTTCGGCCGGCATCGTTGCCTTTGTCGTCCTGCTTTCCACCACCCGGGGAGAGACCGAAAGCTGGTTTCTGTCCACCTGGGATTTTACCAAGCAGATCCTGCCGCTGCTTTTGGCCGGGGTGCTGGTGGCCGGGCTTCTGCTGGGCCGGCCCGGCTCCGAAGGGCTGATTCCCTCCGGATGGGTCAGCGGTCTGGTGGGCGGAAATTCCCTGTGGGCCAACCTGTTTGCCTCGGTGGTGGGCGCGTTCATGTACTTTGCCACCCTGACCGAGGTGCCGATCCTGCAGGGACTGATCGGTGCGGGCATGGGAAAAGGCCCGGCCCTGGCCCTGTTGCTGGCGGGTCCGGCCCTGAGCCTTCCCAACATGCTGGTGATCCGAAGCGTGTTGGGCACGAAAAAACCGCCATCTTCGTCTGCCTGGTGGTCGTCATGGCGACGATCAGCGGACTGATTTTCGGCACATTTTTCGCTTGAGTGTATGCCGGCGCAATGATCTGATGATTGTTTCACCGCTGAGTCGCTGAGAACACGGAGGATATGCAGAGTCCTCGGCGTTTTGTATGTTGAATGGAAATACGTGAAGATCGTAATCAATGCCTAAAATGATCTATAATGCCTAAAGTGCCTAAAATAGTGGTGTCACTTCGCTCCAGCTTTTATATGAAACAGGCAGTATTCCATAATTTTAGGCATTTTAGCTCATTTTAGGCATT
>CBFCZJ010000165.1:0-8021 GCA_965602445.1 uncultured Desulfobacterales bacterium
TAGCTTAATCGCTTAATCGCTTAGCAACTCATTAGCTCAGCAGCTTAGTAGCTGAGCAGCTCAGCAGCGGGCGCGGCGCGCTCCTCCGCCGCGCCTACTTCAGCATCTTCCGGATTCTCAGCCGCAGGGCGTTGAGCCGGATAAAGCCGGCGGCGTCGTTGTGGCGGTAGACCGAATCGTCTTCGAAGGTGGCAAAATCCTCCCGGTAGAGGGACCGGTCGGATTTGCGTCCCAGCACCCGGCAGTTTCCCTTGTACAGCTCGAGGCGGACCATCCCGGAAACCGTCTTCTGGGTTTCGTCCACCAACTTCTGGAGCAGTTCACGCTCCGGTGAAAACCAGTATCCGTTGTAGACCAGTTCGGCGTATTTGGGCACCAGCGAATCTCGCAGGTGCATTACCTCCCGGTCCAGGGTGATGGACTCGACGGCCATGTGCGCCGTACGCAGGATCGTACCGCCCGGTGTTTCGTACACCCCCCGGGACTTCATTCCCACGTAGCGGTTTTCCACGATGTCCACCCTTCCGATGCCGTGCTTGCCGCCGAGCCGGTTCAGGGTTTTGAGCAGCCCGGCCGGAGAAAGGGCCTGCCCGTTGACCGAGACCGGGTTGCCGGCCTCGAAGGCGATCTCCACCACCTCGGCCTCATCCGGGGCCTCCTGGGGCGAGACGGACAGGGTGTAGATGTCATCCGGCGGCGAGGTCCACGGGTCTTCCAGGACGCCGCCTTCGTAGCTGATGTGAAGCAGGTTCCAATCGGTGCTGTAGGGCTTGCTGTGGGTGGTCGGCACGGAGATGCCGTGCTTTTCGGCAAACGCCATCAGGGCGGTGCGGGAATTTAGGTCCCATTCCCGCCACGGCGCGATGATCCGGATGTTGGGGTCGATGGCCAGATAGCCCAGTTCGAACCGCACCTGGTCGTTTCCCTTGCCGGTGGCCCCGTGGCTGACTGCGTCGGCGTTTTCCCGATGGGCGATTTCCATCTGGCGCTTGGCGATGAGCGGCCGCGCAAGCGATGTGCCGAGCAGGTAGACTCCCTCGTAGATCGCATTCGCCCGGAAGGCTGGAAAAACATAGTCCCTGACGAACTCTTCGCGCAGGTCGTCGATGTACACCTTCGAGGCGCCGGTCTTCTCGGCGTTTTTCCGGATCTGCTCCAGGTTGTCTTCCTGCCCGATGTCTGCGGCAAACGCCACCACCTCGCATCCGTAGGTTTCGATCAACCATTTGAGGATAACCGATGTGTCCAGTCCCCCGGAATAGGCGAGGACTACCTTGTTCACTTTTTCGGTCAATTTGGTCTCCTTTACTTTGCTTTCGTCGCTGGGAAGCTGGGAAGCTGGGAAGCCAGAAGGCTTACCCCAAAACCCCGGAAACTCCGCTTTTTAGCCTCCAAGCATCCCAGCCTCCGAGCCTCCCAGCAGCTGTTCCAATACCGCCTTGTGCATGTGGAGTTTGTTTTCCGCCTGGTCCCAGGCCACCGATTGCGGGCCCTCCAGGACATCTTCGGTGATTTCCTCTCCCCGGTGGGCAGGAAGACAGTGCATGACGATGACGTCTTTTGCGGCAAGCGCCACCAGCGCGGCATTGACCTGGTATGGGGCGAAGATCCGCCTTCTTTTTTCGGATTCTTCCTCCTGGCCCATGCTGGCCCAGACGTCGGTGTAAATTACGTCCGCGCCGTTGACGGCGTCTGCCGGATCGGCGTCCATGGTGATCCGGCCTCCGCGGCCCCGGGCGGCGTCGAGGATGTCCCGGTCCGGCAGGTATCCCTCCGGGCAGGCCAGATGAAGATCGAGGCCCAGCACCGCCGCCGCGTTGATCCAGGAGTGGGCGACATTGTTGCCGTCCCCCACCCAGGCGATCTTCTGCTTCGCCAGGTCCGGCTTGGACTCCAGGACGGTCATCAGGTCGCTGAGAACCTGAATCGGATGGTATCGGTCCGTCAGGGCGTTGATCACCGGAATCGTGCTGTAGCCGGCAAACTCTTCCACCAGTTCCTGGGAGAAGGTTCGGATCGCCAGTCCGTCCAGGTAGCGGGACAGGACCCGGGCGGTGTCTTTGACCGGCTCGTCCCTGACCATCTGAAGGTCCCGCGCGCTGATGAACATCGGCGTTCCCCCGAGCTGGACCATGGCCGCCTCGAAAGATAGCCGGGTTCGGGTGGACGGCTTTTCGAATATCAACCCCAGGCTCTTGCCGCGAAGGGGCATCTCGTCGGTGCCGGCCCTTCGGCTTTTCTTCAGGGCAACGGCACGCCGAAAAAGATGTTCGAAGTCGTCTCTTTCCAGGTCCATGAGAGTGAGGATGTCTTTTTTCATCATGCCACCTTTTGGTGCCTTCAGCACCGCTGGGAAGCTAGGAAGCTGGGTTGCTTGGAAGCTTAACCAAAAAATCCACAGAAGCTTTTCTGGTTTTTAGCCTCCGAGCGTCCCCGCCTCCTGGCCTCCCAGCCTTTTTCGCTTCCCAGCCTCCTGGCCTCCCAGCGGCGCGGCAGCGCCTTCTGTCCTCTGTCTTTTTTTAAATTCTAATTTCTAAATTCTAAATTGTACTTATGCTTCCCAGCTTCCCAGCTTTCCAGCTTCCCAGCTTTCCAGCCTCCCAGCCTACCAGCTTCCCAGCACCTCATCCAGACAGTGGATCAACGCGTCGATCTCTTCTTTGCTGATGATCAGAGGCGGAGCAAACCGCAGCACCCGCTCCTGGATGCAGTTGATCAAAAATCCCTTTTTCATGCAGGCATCGACCAGCGGAGCGCCTTCCACGGAGAGCTCCATTGCCAGCAGAAGCCCCATTCCCCGCACGTCGGTCACCCGCTTGTGCCGCTCCTTGAGCGCTGTCAGCATCGACTTGAAATAGGCGCCCACATCCGCGCACCGGGCCACGATGTTCTCTTCTTCCAGGATGCGGACCGTTTCCAGGGCGGCTGCCGTGGCAAGCGGTGTGCCGCCGAAGGTGGAGGCATGGGCTCCGGGCGAGAAAGCCTCTGCGACCTGCTGCCGGGCAAGCATCGCGCCGATGGGAACCCCGTTTCCCAGGGCCTTGGCCAGGGTCATGATGTCCGGTTCGATACCGAAGTGTTCGTAGGCAAAGAGCTTTCCGGTGCGGCCCATGCCGGTCTGAATTTCATCGAACACCAGGAGGATGCCTTTTTCGTCGCAAAGCTTCCGCACCTTTTCCAGATATCCCGTCGGAGGCGTCCGAACCCCCCCTTCGCCCTGGATCGGCTCCAGAAGAACGGCCGCCGTTTCCGGGCCGATCTTCTGCTTGAGCGCGTCGAGATCGCCGAAGGGGGCAAAATCAAACCCCTCCAGCAGCGGGTCGTACCCTTTGCGGATCTTCTCCTGCCCGGTGGCCGAAAGGGTGGCCATGGTCCGGCCGTGAAAGGAACGCTCCATGGCAATGATCCGAAACCGTTTGTCCTGCTTTTGGCTGAAATGCTTTCGGACGAGCTTGACGGCCGCCTCGTTGGCTTCGGCGCCGCTGTTGCAGAAAAAGACGCGGTCGGCGAAGCTTCGCGCAGTCAACCACTCGGCCAGTTCGAGCTGGGGAACGGTGTAAAAGAGGTTGGACACATGCACCAGGGTTTCCGCCTGCCGGGCCAGGGCCCTTGCGATCCTCGGGTGGGCATGGCCCAGGCAGCACACCGCGATGCCGCCCACAAAATCGGTGTAGGTTCGGCCCTCGGCGTCCTCCACGGTGCAGCCCTTTCCCCGGACCAGCACCAGGGGATGCCGCGCATAGGTATGGGCGATCACCCGATCCGCCCGCTGCATGATGTTTTGGTCCATTGTGGTTTCCTTGTTCCTTCTTAGGGAAAGCCGGATGTCGGATGTCAGATGTCAGATGTCAGAAAGACAAAAAAACAACAAACCGTCAGGCCAGACCTCTGCCATCTGCATACAGGGCAGAAGTGCAGCGAAAACTTGATATTTGATCTCGGTTTCTTTTCGGACATCCGACATCTGACATCCGACATCTGGTCCTTTTTTTCCGCTGACATCTGGTCTTTTTTTCGCTGACATCTGACATCTGACATCTGACATCATTTTTATTTATCAACTGATCCTCATCGAAGTAACAGTGTAATGGCACTTTCTGCGAAATTACACAGTTACTTCGGTGCCGATGCCGCTGTCGGTAAACAGCTCCAGCAAGATGGCATGGCGCCGCTTTCCGTTGACGATCGGCACCTTCTGAACGCCGCCCCGCAAGGCTTCCAAGGCATACTCGATCTTCGGGATCATGCCCCCGGAAATCGTCCCTTCTTCGACCATTTTTTTGATGGTCTTTGCATCGATGGAGGAGATCAGGCCCCCTTCCGGGTCAAGGACGCCGTCCACGTCGGTGAGATAGATCAGGCGTCCGGCCGACAGGGCCACGGCGACCCTTGAAGCCACCAGATCGGCGTTGAGATTGAAGGTTTCTCCGGCCTCTCCGGTTCCCACCGGGGCAATGATCGGAATAAAGCCCTGCTTGGCCAGCGTGTCGATAATCAGCGGATTGATTTGGGTCACCTCGCCGACCAGCCCCGGGTCGATGATCTCCGGCGGCTTGTCGGCGGTTTCCTGGTGAAGGATTGTCATCTTTTTGGCCTGGATGAGTCCGCCGTCCTTTCCGCTCAGGCCGACGGCGCGTCCCCCCTGCCGGTTGATCTGGGCGACGATGGCCTTGTTCACCTTTCCGCCCAGGACCATTTCCACCACGTCCATGGTGGGCTCGTCGGTCAGTCGCATCCCCCGGACGAACTTCGGACTGATTCCCATCCGGTCGAGCACCTGGTTGATCTGGGGCCCCCCGCCGTGCACCACCACCGGGTTGAGGCCGACAAACCTGAGCAGGGTCACGTCCCGGGCGAAGTCCTCCTTGAGCTGCTCGTCAACCATGGCATGGCCTCCGTACTTGATGACGATGGTCATGCCGGCAAACTTCCGGATATACGGCAGCGACTCGATGAGAATGTCGGCAACACTGGGATTCATGTTTTTGCTTTCATAAAATCTTTCTTATTACATCTATCATATGCTGGGAGGCAGGTGCCTTCGGCACCGCTGGAAGGCTGGGAGGCCAGGAGGCAGGTGCCTTCGGCACCGCTGGGAAGCTGGGAAGCTGGGAAGCTGGGAAGCTTAACCAAAAACCCGCAGAAATTTTTTGTTCCTGTTTATGATTTTTAGCGTCCCAGCGTCCCAGCGTCCCAGCGGCGCACAGCGCCTGGCCTTCTATCGTCCCAGCGTCCCAGCGGCGCGCAGCGCCTGGCCTCCCAGCGTCCCAGCGGCGCGCAGCGCCTACAGTATATACCTGCTCAAATCCTCGTCGTCCTTGATGTCTTTGAGCTTGTCGTCCACGTAGGCGGCGTCGATGGCGATGCGGCGGTCCGCCGCCGCCAGGTCCGGGGCGTCGAAGAGCACGTCTTCCAAGAGACGCTCCATCAGGGTGTGAAGCCGCCTGGCACCGATGTTTTCGGTTTTTGCATTGACTTCTTCGGAGATCTCGGCAATCCGATCCACCGCCGCCGCGTCGAACACCACCTGAATCCCCTCGGTCTTGAGCAGCTCGGTGTATTGAAGCACCAGGGCGTTTTTCGGTTCGGTCAGGATCCGGGCAAATTCCTCCCGACCTAACGAGCCCAGTTCCACTCGGATCGGAAACCGGCCCTGGAGCTCCGGAATCAGGTCCGAAGGCTTGATGGCATGAAACGCCCCGGACGCCATGAACAGGATGTGGTCGGTTTTGACCGGACCGTATTTCGTGTTGACCGTGCTTCCTTCGACGATGGGCAGCAGGTCCCGCTGCACCCCTTCCCGGGAGACGTCCGGTCCCTGCCCCTGGTTCTTGCCGGCAATCTTGTCGATTTCGTCCAGGAAAATGATGCCGGTCTGCTCGACCTTTTCGATGGCCTGACTCACCACCCGATCCATGTCGACCATGTTCTGGGCCTCCTGCTGGGTCAGAATTTCCATGGCCTCCGGCACCTTGACCTTTCGCCGCTTGGTGTTCTTGGGCATGAGGCTGCTGAACATCTCCCGAAAATTGACGCCCAGGTCTTCCATCCCCGAGTTGGCGAACAGGTCCATCATCGGATTGCTCTGGTCGGCCACGTCGAGATCCACGTACCGGTCATCGAGCCTTCCGGCCCGCAGCATGTCGCGCAGCTTCTCCCGGGTCCGGGTGCGGGTCTCCGCCTCCCCGCCTTCTGTCGGGGCGGCCCCCGTCTCCTGAAAATCGGTCTTCTGCCGCTGCAGGCTCGACTGGGGCAAAAGCAGATCCAGGAGCCGTTCTTCGGCCGCCTTCCGGGCCTTCTTGACGACGGCCTGCTGCTCGCGCACCTTCATCATGTTGACCGTCAACTCCACCAGGTCCCGGACCATCGACTCCACGTCCCGTCCCACGTACCCGACCTCGGTAAACTTGGACGCCTCCACCTTCATGAACGGCGAATCGGTGAGCATCGACAGGCGTCGGGCGATCTCGGTTTTGCCCACCCCGGTCGGACCGATGAGAATGATGTTCTTCGGCGCGATTTCGTCCTTGAGCTCCGGCGCCACCTGCCGCCTTCGCCAGCGGTTTCTCAGGGCGACCGCCACAGACCGCTTGGCCTGGTGCTGGCCGATGATGTATTTGTCGAGCTCCTTGACGATTTCAGACGGCTTTAGGTCACTCATTGGGTGCCTCCGGCACCGCTGGAAGGCTGGGAGGCCAGGAGGCAGGTGCCTTCGGCACCGCTGGGAAGCTGGGAAGCTGGGAAGCTTACCCAAAAACCCGCAGAAATTTTTTGTTCCTGTTTATGATTTTTAGCATCCCAGTTTTTTCTTATTCGCATTTCAGCCTCCCAGCATCCTAGCATCATAGCATTCCAGCTGGCGCGAAGCGCCTTGCCTTCTAGCGTCCCAGCGTCCCAGCGGCGCGCAGCGCCCTGCATCCCAGCGTCCTGGCTTCCCAGCTTTCTTCGCATCCAAGCATCCCATCGTCCCAGCCTCCCAGCATCCTAGCATCATAGCATTCCAGCTGGCGCGAAGCGCCTTGCCTTCTAGCGTCCCAGCGTCCCAGCGTCCCAGCTTTCCAGCAGCGCGCAGCGCCCTGCATCCCAGCAGCGCACCAAAGGTACGCTACAGCGTCTCTATTGTGATATTTTCGTTGGTGTAAATGCAGATCGAGGCGGCGATCTTCATGGCCTCGGTGACGATTTTTTCCGCGTCCAGATCGGTGTTGGCCAACAGCGCCCGGGCCGCGGCCTGGGCGGCGACGCCGCCGGAACCGATCCCGATCACTCCTTCGTCCGGTTCGATCACATCCCCGTTTCCTGAAACGAGATACATCCGGGTGTCGTCGGCCGCGATCATGAGCGCCTCTAGCCGGCGAAGCACCTTGTCGGTGCGCCAGTCCCGGGCCAGCTCAACGGCGCTTCGGGTCAGGTTGCCGTTGTATCGCTCCAGCTTGGCCTCGAGCCGCTCGGTGAGATTCAGGGCGTCGGCCGTGGCGCCGGCAAAGCCGACCACGATCCGCTCGTTGTAGATTTTTCGCACCTTTTTCGCCTGGTGCTTCACCACCGAATCGCCGAGGGTCACCTGCCCGTCTCCGCCCACAGCCAGCCGCTCTTTGCGGCGCACCGCCAGAATCGTAGTGCCATGCATTTTTGCCGCTTCATGCTTCATCGTCATCATTCCATTTCGGCGAATCCATCCCGGCACCGCCAAAGCCGCCGGCCAACCGCGCGGCAAAAATGGTGAAGCGCTTCGCGCTTATACCAGATGTCAGAGAAAAACCGATGTCAGATGTCCGATGTCGGAGTTCAGAAAGACAAAAAGACAGCAACCCGTCAGGGCAGACATCCGACATCCGACATCTTGTTTTTGTAGTTCTGACCTCTGACATCCGACATCCGACATCTTGTTTTTGTAGTTCTGACCTCTGACATCCGGCATCTGACATCTGACATCTGGTTTTTTTCTGACATCTGACAAGGCGCATCCATCAGCCGGTCGATGCTCACATGGGTGTATTTCTGGGTCGTGGAAAGACTCT
>CBFCZJ010000166.1:0-8011 GCA_965602445.1 uncultured Desulfobacterales bacterium
TCAGCACGGCCTGGGATGCGGTCTCAGGTGTTCCGGACACTGTCGGAGAAAATACTGGTCGGTCATGCCCGCAATAAAGTCCCTGACGATCTCCTCTTTTCGATGACTCGCCGTGTAGGTTTCAGACATATCGCTGAGAAAGCGGCGGAATATGACCGAATCCCTGTTTCCCGTTTCGATGTCGGAAAGGTACCGCTCAAACAGGATCTCAAACAGCGTGCGGATCCGATCAAGCTCCGTCTTGATCTTCGGGTTCAGGTAGATGCGCTCCAGGTTGAAGGCCTTGAGGCGTTTAAGACAGTCGGAGATTTCCGGGCTGAAGCTGACGTTTCCTTTTTGCCGACTGTTGAGAATGACATCGGTGACCAGGTTGTAGACGATGGTGCCGTTGGTTTCTCCCAGCAGCCGGGCGACCTCCTTGGGAATTTCGGTTCTCCGGATCATGTTCAGACGAATGGCGTCTTCCAGATCGCGGCCCACGTAGCTGATCGTGTCCGCCATCCGGACCACGCAGCCTTCCAGCGTCATCGGAAAAAGGGGCATCTGCGGGTCGGCCTGTTTGGCGGAAACCTCCCGGTCGAAGGTTTCAAACGTCTTGCTCGGCGCAGGCTCCAGGGCCTGATTGTGGACTTCCCCGTCGTGGCAGAGGATTCCGTCGAGGGTCTGCAGGCAGAGATTCCACCCCTTTCCCTTGCGCTCCACCTTTTCGAGGAACTGCACGCTTTGAAGGTTATGCTGAAACGTCCCCAGCCCGTGCTTGCTGCAAAGTTCGGACAAAATCCGCTCCCCGTCATGGCCGAACGGCGTGTGCCCGATGTCGTGGCCGAGGGCGACGGCTTCGATGAGATCCTCGTTGAGACCCAGAAACCGGCCGACGGTTCGGCCGATTTTGGAAACCAGTTGAACATGGAGCACCCGATGGGTGATGTGGTCGTTTTGAATCAAGTAAAACACCTGGGTCTTGTCGATATAGCGGCTGTAAGCGAGGGAATGGAGCATTCGATCCACATCGAGTGAAAAAGCAGGCCGATAATCGGTTTCAGCCTTCGGCTCGGGTCTTCGCCGAAGGCCCGCGATGCTGGGCGTCGCCCGCTCGGAAAGCACCTCCTGCTCGCGGCGGTTGGCCTCGGCACGAA
Organism: uncultured Desulfobacterales bacterium; assembly: GCA_965602445.1. GTDB lineage: Bacteria > Desulfobacterota > Desulfobacteria > Desulfobacterales > CAFBRK01 > JAIPEL01. The sequence goes on from CBFCZJ010000166.1 coordinate 1,137, forward strand.
TCCGGCTCAGTATTTGCGCGTCAAATTTTTCCATCTCGAATCATCTGCTCCATCAATCTCATATAGTCGATCCCTGCCGCCCGGAACCCCTCCCTGCCGTATTTCATGTTCGCTTCGAGCACGTAATATGTCCCGTCACAGCAGCAGATGTCAATGCCGACATCGTCCCACCGGCAGCGCAGGGCCGTCTGGCGCGCCAACTCCAGGGCCTCGGTCGGCACCGGATCGAGCCGGATGGAGGCCCCGCAGGCCACATTGCTCCGGAATTCGCCTTCCGGCGCCACTCGCCAGTAGGCGTGGGCCACCTCTTTTCCGATCACCACCACCCGGATGTCCCGATCGATGGAAAGCCGCTCCTGAATATAGGCAACCGGGTTTTGTGCCAGGTAATCATCGAGTTCCCGCCGGCCGCGGACAAGGTAAACGCCGCGGCCCAGGGCCGAGCCCCGCGGAATCTTGGCAATGAATGGATAAGAAAAATATTGGGAAATTTTTGATTTTTGGCGGTTCCCGTAAAACACCCGGGTCCGTGGATGGGAAATCCCGAGCATGGTAAACAAAGCCGTCTGTTTGATCTTGTCCTGCACACATTTGTACGTGTGATAACTCGGGAAGGTGGCGATCCCCATGGCGTCGAACAGGTCCGCGTAAAAGGGGGTCGGATAGTAGATCTTCTCCGCGGACCGGATCATCTCCGCCTCCTCAGAGGGGTAGTCGGAGAAATTCGTCCGAACACCAAGGGTCCGGACATTGGAACACCCCCGGAGGCGGGCCTCCAGGGCGATGACGGGTTTGTCGGCTGAGGGCATGGTTTCCTTTGTCAGAAACGGTTTTTGAGAACAAGTCCGGTGCTGGAAGAATAGAGTGCCTAGAGTTCATAGAGTGCCTAGAGTGCCTAGAGTTTTGGCGTCGCTTCACTCCGTCTTTTCGATCCCGGTTCGTTAAATATTTCAAAAACTTCTAAATGGGATAAATCACTCTAGGCACTGTAGGCACTGTAGGCACTGTAGGCACTCTAGGCACCTTAGGCACTCTAGGCACCTTAGGCACCTTAGGCACTCTAGGCACTCTATGAACTCTAGGCACTCTAGGCACTCTATGAACTCTAGGCACTTTTCGTTTCAGTAAGCTCCACCACCCGGTCTACGCAAGTGCTCAAGGCGTCTGCAAATTCGGCTCCGTACGCGGTTTCTTCCGCAAGTCTACCGGCATCGCAGGCCTCGACGAATTTTGGATCGAAGGGAAGCGAGCCGAGAAATTCGATTCCCTCCTCTTTGGCAAGCCATTGCCCCCCGCCGGATTTGAAAATCTCCACCGGCCGGCCGCAAAAAGGGCAGGCAAAGGGCCCCATGTTTTCGATCAGTCCCAAAATCGGCATGGAAACGGTGCGACAGAAACGGATCGAACGCTTCACGTCGTCTATGGCCACCTGTTGCGGGGTGGTCACGATCACGGCCCGTGCACCGGCGATGTTGCGGGCCACGGCCAACGGCTCGTCGCCGGTCCCGGGCGGGGAATCGATCAACAGAAAATCGAGATCGCCCCACTGCACATCGGCCATGAACTGACGGATTGCGGCGGTCTTTGCCGGCCCCCGCCATATCACGGGACGATCCGCTGCCCCCAGCAAAAACTGCATCGACATGACCTTCAAGCCGCTTGCCGTCTGGTGGGGCAAGGCAAACCGGTCTTCGGTCATCTGCAGGGCACCGCTTAGCCCCATGATTCCCGCGATGCTGGGGCCGTGCAGATCCACGTCCAAAAGTCCAACCCGGAAGCGGCGATCGGCAAGGCCAAGGGCAAGGCAGGCGGCCACACTGCTCTTGCCGACGCCCCCTTTGCCGCTCATGACCAACAGCTTGTGGGAGATTCGGTCGCTGGTGCGCTTGACCACCAGGTCCTGGATCTTGTTTTTCTTCACCGATTGTTCCCGTCGGATCGATGCCGCAGGGGCGTGTCCTCACCGGGGCTGTCTTCTGGAAACAGCGCCCGGATACGATCAAGCGCCCTGTCGGTGTGGCTTCCCGGCCAGTAGATTCTTTTGCAGCCTTCGCAGGTCGTAAACCGCTGCGCCGTCTGCCAGACGTAGTCGGGAACCTTTCCCCGCACCTTTTCCCGGGAAACGGGGCGGGTGCTTCGATTGCACCGCAGGCATCTGGAAAACGGTTTCAGGTCTTTTCGACTCAGGGCAAGAGCCGAGACGACCTCCTCGAGCTGGTCTTCGGCCCTGTCTTTCCGGATATACACCACCGGATGGCCCGCAAATCGTTCGGCCGTCCGTCTTGTTCTTGTGAGCAAAATCCGGTGCTGCAGGCATTCTTGGTCCACGTCGTCGAGCCGCCCCCCCCGATGGTAGCAGGTGTCAAAGCCCAGCAGCCGCAGCCACTTGGCCAGCTTGCCCAGGGTCGCCTCGGCCCAAAAGCGGTGCAATTCGTTTTCCGGTTCGCTGGACACGGTCGTCCCTAAGGTGCGTCTTCCAGGACAAAGGCGTTGGGTGCCACCGCCGGATTCGCCCAGAAACGGTCCACCGAAACCTGAAGCCCATCGCCCTCTTCTGTCGTTACGACGATGCGGCCGGGGATCAGGTACCCATCCACATGCCGGGGAGCACCCAGAATCGCCCGGTAGCGAAGCTTGTCCCCTTCGTCGAATCTTTCCACGACCCACCACGTATTTTGCTCCCCCGGCGGATAAATGGCCTGCTGTTTCCTTCCCGTGCCGTCTTTGAGAATCAGAGCACCCTCTTCCACCACGGCTTGCCTGAATTCGGCAATGAATATACGGCCGCCCAGCATGGAAACGACCTCGGCCACCTTGAGCTTGACGCCGACGACCCGCTCGAGGCCGTCTTCTCCGAGCCGGTGCCGGTATTTTTTTCGGCTGTCATGAAGATAGGCGGTCAAATACATGCCGTCGGCGGCTACGCTGGCAACGGGAGCGCCGGTGACGCCGAGCAGCTCCAGGCGAAGCCGGTCCGGCTTTTGGGCGATCCAGGCGGCACGAAGGGTTTGCCGGCCTTTGGCGCCGGAAAGACGCAGATTGCCGATCCCCTTGAAAGACCCCAGCCCATGGTTGAGCTTTTCGATATTGCGGATATGACGGGCGGCAGCTGGAGAAATTTCCGGCGGCATCGGCCTCATGGAAGGAAGGCTGCACGAACAGATCCACAGCACAAGCAGGATAGTGATGGAAAAACGGCGCATAGAGGGTTCAGGGTTCAGAGGTTCAGGGTTCAGAGGTTCAGGGGTTCAGAGGTTCAGGGGTTCAGGGGTTCCAAGGTTCCCGACTTCGCTCCTCCGGAGCTTCGCCGCGGCAAGCAGGGGTTCAAGGTTGATGGTTTCGTAAAAAGTCCGGAATTTGCCTTTTTCCGTCATTCCCGCGCAGGCGGGAATCCAGTAATTTCAATAACTTCTGAATGCCTCCGGATCTTAGTCAGGGACAGGCTTATCAAAAAAGCCTGCCCTGGACTGGAACCAGGATCCTGCATGACGCTTCGGGGCATTTTTACGATTTCATCAAGGTTTATTATTTTCTACCTCTTTACCATGGCGGCCGCGGTTTTTGCGGCCGCCATGGTATCAGGGACCTTCCTGGCGCAACTGCCGGATCTTTTCTTCGATCGGCTCGCGGTCCTTTTCCCGCAGATCCAGGGAACGGCGGTAAAACTCCAGTGCCTTTTGCCGATTGCTCAGTTTCAGGTGCACATCGCCCAGATGTTCCAGGATCACCGGATCGTCGGGGACCAGGCTCACGGCCTTTGTCAGATATTCAAGGGCTTTTGTATAGAGCCCCTTCTGATAGTAGACCCAGCCGAGGCTGTCGGTAATGTAGCCGTCGTCGGGCTTGTATTGGAGCGCCCTTTTGATGAGCTGCTCGGCCTCGTCCAGGTTCTTTCCCATGTCGGCATAGGTATACCCCAGATAGTTCAGGGCATTGGCGTGCTCCGGGTCGAGTCGGATAACGGTTTTCATCGATTCAATGGAGTCTGGCTTGCGCCCCCACTTGTCGTAGACCACCCCGAGCCGGAAATGAAGGCGGGGCTCTTCGGGGGCCAGTGCCAGCCCCTTTTTTAAAAAATCCTCTGCCCGACCGTACTGTTCGAGACCCTCGTATAACGTGCCAAGATGAAGAAAAAAATCCGGATTGTCCGGAAACTGTTCGACGGCCCGGGTCAAAAATGCGATCGCTTCTTCGATCCTGCCTTCCTCCTGGTACAAAAAGGCAATATGAATGACCGCGTTTTGATAAAATCGGGAATTGGCGTCGACCTGCTTGAAATGGGAAATGGCCGTCGATGAGTCGCCGGCGGAGTCGTAGGCAAGGCCGGCCAGGTAATGAAATCCGGGCGAAGTCGGGGCCCCCTTCAACAGTCCGTCTAAAAGAAAAATCGCATCTTTGTCGGCATTCTCGTCAAGATATTCCCGCAGGACGGCAGCCATGACTTCCCGCTGAAACTGTTCCTGCTTTCCAAGCTCGGCGAGCATCTCCAGGGCCTCTTGGCGCTGTCCCGCATCCCGCCAGGCAAGCGCCAGGGCCAGAATCGCCTGGACATTTTGCGCATCGAGATCGAGGATTTCCTCGTAAAGGCGGATCACCTTCGATTTACGGCCCTGCTCGCGGTAGATGTGAATCAGCTCGAATCGGGGCTCTTCAAGATCCGGGTTCAGCTCTAAGGTCGTCAAAAACGCCTTTTCGGCTTCGGCGGTGCGGCCTAACTCGGCATAGATTCGACCCAGATAGAAATGACCGGCATAGGATTCGGGTAGCTTTTCCACCAGGCGGCTGTATACGTCCACCGCCTTTCCCCAGGCTTCCTGCTCGCGGTAGATTCCCCCTAAGAGCAGGTAGACTCGCTCCTGGGACGGATCGATCTGCAAAAGTTTCAGGTAAGCGTCTTCTGCAGCTTCAAAATTCTTGCGACTGAGCTGAATCCGGCCGTAGATGGTCAGCGCACCCACATCGTCGGGGGCTGCCTCCAGGATTTTTTCAACAGCCGCCAGGGCTTGGTCTGTCTCTTTGCGCTGAAGATGAAGCGACGCCTTCTGCCGGAGCAGGTACACCGAGCCGGGGTCGTTGGACAGCGCGCGCTCCAGATAGTGCAGGGCCCCTTCCAAATCCCCCCGCTTCCAGTGGATCATGGCCTCGGTAAACAGATAGTAGCCGTTGACACCGTTGTCCTGCTGACCGGCGGCAGATGTCTCCATCTGCGGCGGCGGACGATCCACCGTCGGGGCTGCGGCGCATCCGATCAGCAGCATCAGCGCCGCAAGGCCTCCTGCCGCTTTCAAAATGGGATGGGGCATTTTATTTTGGATTCCTCTTTGGGAAATTCACCGATGATCCTGTACCGAATGGTGCGCAATGTCTGCTTTGCGGGGCACGTCGTTTCCGCCGCACCGGTTAGGAAGAAGGCGTCTCCGTGGACAGAACCAGTCCTTGTTGACCTGCAAACCGTCAGGGGCAAGGAGAAACTCCGTCACTCAGACGGCACGCCCTCGGTGTAGGCTTCAAAATCGGGAATCTCACGACGGATGTATTCCCTCATTTTTTTGATGACGTTCTTTTCGACCTGCCGCACGCGCTCTCTGGAAATCCCGTATCGGTCGCCGATTTCCTGCAACGTCACGGGAGATTCTGAAAAAATGCGGTTGTCGAAAATATCAAGCTCCCGGTCGGACATCTGGCTCCGAAATTCGGCGATTTTCTCGTGCAGGAGGCCCTCCATCTGCTTTTGGGCCACCTGGTCCTCGGCCGAATCCGAATCGGTGCTCAGAAATTCGATCCGTTCGGTGTCCGAATCGTCTTTGAGCGGGGCGTCGAGGGAGACATCCCAGCCGTCCAGCCGCTGGTCCATGTCGATGATTTCCCGCTCCGAAACGCCGAGTCGATCCGAAAGAAGCTTCGGCTTCGGGTCGAATCCCTCGTCGATCAGCTTCTGTTTTTCCTTTTTGAGCTTGAAAAAAAGTTTCCGCTGCCCCTGGGTGGTGCCGATCTTGACCAGCCGCCAGTTGTCCATGATGAACTTGAGAATGTAAGCCTTGATCCAAAAAGAGGCGTAGTAGGAGAACTTGACGCCCTTGTACGGGTCGAATTTCTTGACGGCCTGCATCAGCCCGATGTTGCCTTCCTGGATGAGATCGAGCAGGTTCTGCATCCAGACCCGCTGAAATTCAAGGGCGATCTTTACCACCAGACGGAGATTGGAGGTCACCAACTCCAGTGCCGCATCCGTATCTCCGTATTCGCGCACCCGAATGGCCAGCTCCCGCTCCCGCTCGCGGGAAAGAAGCTTGTAGCCGCTGACCTCGGCCAGATACCGCTGAAGCGGATCGAATTTGACCAGCGCCTTGTCCGGTGAGCTTCGGATGGGGGCCACCGGCATCGCCTTTTCCTTTTTCGGGGCCTCTTCCAGCAGAGGCTCGGCGGCAGGCGTTTCCGCTTGCCGGGCCTTGGCAGCGTTTTGGGCTTGCACCGTCTTTTTTGCCGAACCCTTTCGGGCCGTTTTCTTCTTGTTGGGCACCGGGGCGGCCTTTTTCTTCTTGGCCGCGGCATCGGTTTTTTTCTTGGGCGCACCGGAAGAAGCCGCCTGCTTCTTCGGTTTCCGGGTATTTTTCTTTTTTTCTGTCATATTTCTTTGTTTTCCATACGTGGTGTTGCCGCCGGGGCATCCGCGGCGGCTTTGATCATTGTTTGCTTGCCTGCCCTACAGGGCGCCTCTACGGTCCTTCCACCCCTTTGAAACCTGGTTTTCTGTAGACTTCGTCCTGCGCCTATGGTATCGAAACCGTGTTTTTCTTGGCGCCTGTAGCTCAGTTGGATAGAGCAACGGACTTCTAATCCGTAGGTCGCAGGTTCGAATCCTGCCAGGCGTACCA
>CBFCZJ010000167.1:0-7996 GCA_965602445.1 uncultured Desulfobacterales bacterium
GGTCGGTGTTCCGCGTTCTTTGTTTCGTCTTTGTTTTTGTGTTTGGTTTATGAGGTATGCGGTTATGAGGTATGATAATAGAAGGTCGATTTCATCAATTTTCCGGTCTCGTCTTCATTTCACGGCATCATGAATCCCGAAAGTTGAGATAGAGCGCTTGTCAAAATAACGTTGCAATAGTAAAGACGGAACGGAAATGCGACAATCCCTGTAAAGACTAACCACTCAAGACGAAACACGAAACCCCCGCCATGTCACTGCCATCGTTTTTTACGTGGGCCCGGTCTGCGGCAGCCGCTCCGGTTCTGATGATCTTCGGTGCCACCCTGATCAGTTTTTCCGGCGTTTTTGTCAAGCTGGCCGATGTCAGCCCGACGATTTCCGGCTTTTACCGGGTGCTCATCGGCGGGCTTTTGCTCCTTCTGCTGGCCATCCTGCGGGGGCAGCGGCTGTGGAACGGGCCGGCGGTCTTTGGACTGACGATCTTCTGCGGCATTTTCTTCGCCCTGGACCTGTATGTCTGGCATCGCAGCATTCACTTTGTCGGCCCCGGGGTGGCAACGATCCTGGCCAACTTCCAGGTCTTTTTTCTCGGCGCCGTGGGCGTCCTGTTTCTTCGGGAGGTCGTTACCCTGAGACTGCTGGCCGCGGCCCCCCTGGCCGTGGCCGGGCTGTTTCTCATCTTCGGTATCGAGTGGCAGACCCTCACCGAAACTTATAAAACCGGCGTCTTTTTGGGGGTCTGTGCCGCCGGATTCTATTCCGCTTACACCCTGAGTCTGAGGGCGCTTCAATCCAAAGAGCAGGCCTTGTCTCCGATGGCCACCCTGGCGTTCGTTTCCCTGGTGACCGCCCTTTGCCTGGCCGCAGCCGGCTGGGTCGAAGGACGATCCTTTGCCATCGGCAACGCAAAGACCCTTTTTTCCCTGCTGGCCCTGGGAGTTTTCAGTCAGGTCCTTGGCTGGGTCGTGATCGCCACCGCGCTTCCCAGGCTCCGGGCTTCCCTGGCCGGCCTCCTGCTGCTGCTTCAGCCATTGCTGGCGTTTGTCTGGGACGTGGTGTTCTTTCACCGGCCGGCGGGTCTGATCAACGTCGCTGGCGTGGCCGTGACCCTGGCCGCCATTTATCTGGGCAGCACCGGCCGGCAGCCGTTAAAAAAACTGCCTGCGCCGGGTGCGGCGGCACGGAAAAGGGGATAGGTAATTTGCCACAGACCCACACAGACGCAAACAGACACCTATAATTGAGCGATTATTTCTTCGCATCTCTTTACGGTCGGGCTAAAGCCCGCCCCTACGAGGCCATCGCCACCCCGCAGGTAGGGGCGGGGTTCATCCCCGCCCGCGTTTCTGGCGAGTTTTTCCCGAAGGTAATCGCAAAATGGCTCAGATCAGGAGACAAAAAAACAAAGCGGTTCTCCAGAAAACTCCAATAAGCTTGAGCCGGAGGCCGACGGGTGTCAGATCGGAAGCAGGGCAACTGTTTGAGCCATTTAGGCCGCGTTAAGACGGCCGGAACGCAAAAGCGGGATCTATCGTGCAATTCCCACTATCCCCTGTCACTTGTTTGCGCCCTAACCAGCGGCTGTCTTTACGCGGCCTTGATGGCGAGTTTTGGCCGGCTGGAGAGCTGATACTCGTCGGCCTCCGGCGGCTCAAGACTGGAGGATTCCGGATAAGCGCAACATAAAATTGAAAGTATTACGGAATACGGATGTCGGATGCAATACACCCGATATGTCGACGCTTCCGCTGTAAAAATAATCTCAGTCCGTGTGGGTCTGTGACAAATTTTTTTTGGTGTCGGTCTGTGGCAGGAGGAGATAAAAAAGATGGCAGGCCAGGAGGGATTCGAACCCCCAACACCCGGATTTGGAGTCCGGTGCTCTGCCGTTAGAGCTACTGGCCTGCACCCTTCGCCCGGGGTCGGACGAAGTAAGCCTATTACCATGCCGATTTCGGTCGTGCAACCTTTTTATGGATTGGGAAACACGCGGCGAACGGTACCTGCGGCGGGATGGGAAAAGACCAGTTCCCTGGGTTCTGCATAAGTGTCGAAGGTCAACGGCCCCTCGGCGCTTTCCCCGGGGGCGATCCGAACTTCCAGATCCCTGCAGCGGTAGCACCCGTAGCGGCGGTTGTCTTCACATAAAAGCGTGAAATGCTCGGGCAGGATATCGATCGGATCCGTTCCATTGTATTGAATCCAGACATAGTAGCGTCCGTTTCCCTGGATTTCCAATGCAATCCGAACCTGGTCGTTGCCTTCAAAGCTGCGAAGGATCTCGTTCTGCCGCTTGCGGCGCTCCTCGCGCTCCCTGCGAAGCAGTTCTCTCTGGTCTTCTTCTCTCTGGTACTGCGCCTCGTAGCGGGCGACCTTCTGCTGGTAGCGGGGGTTGTCCGGATCGAGTTTGAGCAGGTAACGGTAAATCCGCAGGTTGTCCACGGTCCTTGCTGCCGGGATCTGCCTCACCTGCCGCTCCAGTCTTTCGATCTCACGCCGGGTGTCCTCATCGGGCTGTCGGGTGTCATCTCCTTCACGCCGGGCGTCGTCGCCTGCCCGTCGGGCGTCGTCATCAGGGGCAGGCGTCGACGGCATCTCAACAGGGGAGGGTTGCATCTGCTGCGCTGCTGTGACAGGCGGCGGAGCTGGCTTGGCTGGGGGGCCGCCGGCCGGTTTTTCGGTTTTCGGCACCCCATGATGCCAAACCGCAATCACCCGGCCTTCTTTGAAGACCACCTGCGCACATCCGGCCGGATCGCCGATACAGTCGGTCCCATCCTTTGTCGGATATAAAAAAATGTATTTTCCCACCTGGTAAGGGTCGACAAGGGCGGGCTCGCCCAGCAAATCGAGCACGGCGTCTTCGGTCATTCCGGGCCGGACATTGGGGCCAATGTCGGCCGGCGCACGATGGTTGGTGGTCGTCGAAGCGCAGTTCCAGCAGAAACCGGCAAGAAACAGCAGCGACATCGTGGTAAGGATTCTCATCGGTCTCGATCGGCTGGGGCTGCCCGGCCTCGACTCCTTTCTCGGCATATTTCGTTATATCCGGCAAAGGGCAAAACGTTTTACAGCCGCTTTGCCGATGCCGTGGATATAGCCAAGCAATTCGATTCGTTGAATTTGTACAGCCCGGATCCGGCCGCTGTCAAGCCTTGCCTTGATATTTGCGGAAAAAGGGATAAGCTGTCGCCGATCAAGGGCCTGAGGTCCTTCAACCGGCTGCGGGGGAAAATCATTCGATGATCAAAAACAGCAGACAGGGGCCGTTGATCCGCGCCGAAGCCGTAAGCCGGGTTTATCCGATTTCGGGAAATCGCAGCGTCATCGGCATTCACCGAATCGATTTGCGCATCGATCCGGGTGAACTGGTCGTCATCAAGGGGGAGAGCGGTTCGGGCAAAAGCACCCTGCTTTCTTTGCTGGGGGGCCTGGACGGCCCCTCCGAAGGCCGTCTTTTTGTGGCCGGCCGCAAGCTCCATCGAGCCCGTCCAGAGGAGCTGACACAGTTTCGCAGAACCGCTGTGGGTATGGTGTTTCAGTCCTTCAACCTGCTTCCAACCCTGACGGTGCTGGAAAACGTTGCTTTGCCGTCGCTGCTTGCCGGAAAACCTCGGGGACCGGCCCGCACACGGGCTGAAGAACTCCTCGACTGGCTTTCGATGACGCCGCGGCTCGATCATATGCCCGGCCAGCTCTCCGGCGGGGAAATGCAGCGCACCGCCATCGCCAGAGCCCTGATCAACGACCCGGAAATCATCCTGGCCGACGAACCGACCGGCAACCTTGACAGCCGCAACGCTGCCGCGGTCATCGCTCTTTTGGCGGATTTGAACCGTCGATGGCAAAGGACCGTGCTCATCGCCACCCACAGCGACCTTGCCGATCCGCACGCCACCGTCCGGATCCGTCTCAAAGACGGAGCCATCGTGGCTGAGGGATCAGGGGCGAATACCGCCACCGGTGAGCGGCCGGGCCATGGCAGACCCAAGAAAAGGGGCACACCGTGAAATGCGCCTTAAATGCGAAGCAAGAATTTCGGATTTCGATAGCATCCGCCTCGAGGCCATTGCCAACCCGACAAGATTCTGACAGCGGTTTTTGATGCTATGCGGCTATTTTTTCGCCTGTTCATCTGCTTCAACCTCCGTCACGCCGTCCGCCACCGGTGGCGGGTGCTGATCGTCGTCGCCGGCATCGCATTAGGTGCGGCAGTCTTTACCAGCGTGCGGCTGGCGATTCATGCATCGGTGCAAAGCTTCGCCTCGAGCATGAACCGGATTGCGGGCGAGGCCGACGCCGTGCTGACCAAACCCGGAGGGCTCGTACCCGAGACGCTGATGGCGCCGATTCTCCGAGATCCGGCAGTGTCATCTGCAGCGCCGGTCTCCACCGCCTATGTCACATCCCGGCTTCGACCAGACGAACCGTTTCTGCTGGTCGGGGTCGACCCGGTCATGGAGACCGCCTTCCGGCCGTGGGGCGTCGATGTTCCCTCTTCATCGAGGAGCCTTTGGCTTCAGCTCATGGCCGAGCCCCGTGCCATGATCGCCGCAGACGAGTTGGTCGATCTGCTCGGAGCCGGCACCGGAGATGACGTCGAACTGATTCACCTGAACCGGCGCGCGCCTTTTCGGATCGCCGGCGTCATGAAAGGAGGCGGCGCTGCCTTGATCGACGGGGGCCGGGTGGCCGTGACCGACATCGCCTCGTTTCAAGAGTTTACCGGTCGGCTCGGCGGCATCGACCGGATCGATCTGAGGCTTCGGTCCGGATCGGATCCGACTGCGCTGGCCGCAATCCTTCCACCGGGAGTCCAGATCGACAAGCCCACCGCAGCCAGGGACAGCGGCCTGCAAATGCTGCATGCCTACCGGCTGAACCTTTCGATCCTCAGCTTTGTTTCTCTTTTCGTCGGCATGTTTCTAGTCTACAGCCTGGTGGCTCTTCACGGTGCCTCCAGGCGCCGGGAACTGGCTATTTTGCGCTCCGTGGGCGGGTCAAAGCGGCTGCTCTTTTTCCTGTTTCTATCGGAAGGGGCCTTTTTCGGACTGGCCGGCTGGCTTGCCGCATTTCCCGTCGGCACGATGATGGTCCAGTACCTGCTGGAGGGAATCAACGAAACGATTTCGACTCTTTTTGTCCGGGTCCACGTGGACCGGCTCGGTCTCGACCCCTGGGAAATCGTTCTTTCCTTTGCAGTGACAATGGCCGTTTCGGTGGTCGGAGCGCTGCTTCCCGCCAGGGAGGCCATGCAGGTCGCTCCAAAGGAGGTGCTTTCCTTTGAAACACCGCTGCGGCCGCGGAAAAAAACGGCCCATCTTGCCTTCGGAGGTGTTGCAGCGGTATTGGCTGCGCTGTTCACCGCCCGGATATCCGGGTCGGTGCCGGGCTATGCGGCCGCGTTCCTGCTCTTTGCCGGTCTTTCCCTGCTGTCGCCGTGGATCTTGGACCGGATGGGGGCGGTTCTTCCCTCAGGACTTTCCCGCATCGGTGGAGAGCCGGCCCGCCTGGCGGCCCGGTACCTGCGCGACAGCGGCATCCGGGCGGCGGTTTCAGTGGCGGCCTTGACCACCGCAGTCGCTCTTTTTTGCGCCCTGGCCGTCATGGTGCACAGCTTCCGCCATACCGTGGAAGCCTGGGTGCACCAGAGCGTCAGCGGAGATCTGTTTCTCCGGCCCAAAATGGCAGAATTCAATCGATACCGAGATCCGATTCCGCCAAAGACGCTGAAGACCCTGCAAAAGCTGAATGCACCCGTCGAGTTTCTTCCCTATCATCGGATTTTTCTCGATTATGGCAGCGTCCCGTATCAGTTCGACACCATCGACTTTCAGGCCTTTTCAAAATACGGCAGTTTTCTGTGGGTGGCCGGAGACCCGGCGTCGGTCTACCCGGCCCTCGAACGGGGCAAAGGGGTCCTCGTTTCGGAAGTGTTCGCCAACCGCACCGGCCTCGGTCCGGGGGACCGGTTTCGGGCGCAAATCCGCACCAAGGTCCTCGACCGTCCCATCCTCGGGGTGGTCCGGGACTACCGCACGCGAGGAGGAGTGGTGTTCTACTCCTTTGCCCACTTCGCCAAACAGTTTGATGCAACGGCCGTCAACGGAATGCGGATCTTTTTTCAGGAGCGGGGCCCCGGGCTCGAATCCGCGGTGGAAGAGCTCAGAAGCCGGATTCTGAAAATTTCCGAGGGGGCCCTGGAAGTCACCGCGGGTCGGCAGCTACGGTGGATCATCCTGGAAATCTTCGACCAGACGTTTGCCGTTACCTTCGTGCTGCTGGTCGTCTCTTTGATCGTAGCCGGCCTGGGAATCGCTTCCACCCTTGCGGTGCTGGTGTTGGAGCGGCGCCGTCAGTTCAACACCATCCTGGCGGTAGGGGCAAGCCCCGGGCAGGTCCGCTCGGTGATTTTCTGGGAAGGACTGCTGATGACCCTGGCCGGCGAGGCGACCGGCATTTTCGGCGGATTTCTTCTGTCGTATCTGCTGATCTTCGTGATCAACCGTCAGTCCTTTGGATGGACCTTCCTGTATCGGGTCGACTGGCCGTCGCTTGCCGTCTCCCTGCCGCTGATATTGGCCGCGGCGCTGCTGACCTCGCTGCCGGCGGTGCGATTGGTTCTGTCCGAACCGCCGGCGATGCTGCTTAGAGAAAAATGAGAATTTGGTGCTTCCATTTGCCGTTTTGTGCCGCCTTTGGATTTTTCGGGCACCAAATTCTGAAAAAAATCACATAGAGATTTCAATCAAACGAGCGGGGAAACCATTTGAAAAGATGAGAGGCAATCCGAAAAGAATTCGCGTCAAAATCTGCACAGCGATCGCCGCCCTGGCAGTGGTTCTTTGGTGGGTCGGCACGGCCGGCGCTGATGAAGGCTTCCGGAAGGTGACCGGCCCCTGCAGCCTCTCGTTTCCCGAAGATCACGGCGCCCACCGGCAATACCGCACCGAATGGTGGTACTATACCGGAAACGTGCAAAGCGACGCCGGCGAACCCTTCGGATTTCAGTTGACCTTCTTCCGGACGGCGCTTCGGCCTGCAACCGCCGATGAAGGGGACGCTCTCCGATCGGCCTGGCAAAGCTCCCAGCTCTTTATTGCCCATGCGGCCGTCACGGATGTGAACCGCAAGATCCATCTCTCGGCTGAAACCGCCGCCCGGGAGGCGCTGGAGCTGGCCGGCGTTCGTGCCGGAAACGAAACGGTCACGGTCTATACCCGCACCTGGAAGGCCTGCATCGGGCCCCAAGACCACAGACTCGCGGCCAAAAGCGAACGCTTCTCCCTTGACCTGTCGCTGACGCCACAAAAGCCGCCGGTGCTGCACGGCAACGGCGGATACAGCCGGAAGGGATCGAGCCCGGAGCGGGCAAGCTGCTACTACTCTCTTTCCCGGCTCGCCGCCGGAGGAAAGATCCGCGTCGACGACCGGATATGGAACGTTGCGGGAACAGCGTGGATGGACCATGAGTTTTCCACCGCGCCTCTGGAGCCGGGTCTGGCCGGGTGGGACTGGTTCAGCCTGCAGCTCTCCGACCGAACCGAGCTGATGGTCTTTTTCCTGCGAAAGGCAGACGGTGAGATTCATGCCGCATCTGCCGGCACCTTCGTGGATTCGGACGGGGAAACCGTTGGATTGACGCGGAGGCAGCTGGCCGTGGAGGTCCTGGACCGGTGGAAAAGCCCGGATTCGAATGCGGTATATCCGGTGCGATGGCGCTTGTCGACCTCCGGCCCGGATCTGGCCCTTGAGATCCGGGCAAGAATTGACAACCAGGAGATGGACACCCGGCAAACCACCGGCGTGGTCTATTGGGAGGGAAGCGTGACCGTTGAGGGAACCGCTGCCGGGCGGCCGGTTTCCGGCACCGGATTTGTGGAGATGACCGGCTACGATCAACCCTTCGATGCGCCGATGTAAAGTGTTGGCCTGAACCGATGCGGCCGGCGATGATCAGGAGGATGGCGCCTTGAAGACGTCCGGGTTGACG
>CBFCZJ010000168.1:0-7990 GCA_965602445.1 uncultured Desulfobacterales bacterium
TCGTCGAACATCGGGTAGGCCCGCCGGCTGTGGGTCATTTTCAGATCCACCAGCATCTCGGCCGTTTTCATCGCCACCGGCACCCCGTCGATCACCGGTACACCCAGGTTGGTCTCCAGTTCGTCGCGGGCGCCGTCTGATAAAATGCCCAATATCGCGGAGTAGCCGGCCACGATCAACTGGGCGCCTTCCTCCTCGACCTGGTATCGGGCGATATCGATGAACTTTTTTTCGACCTCGTCGCGCTTTTCCAGCAGATCGGTCTCCTTCACGTTGAGCGGACGCATGGAAGTGATCCGGTCAAAGCATCCCATCAATTGAATGCGGCGGGAAAATTCGGGAATGGTGGCGTCGCTTTTGGTCACCACACCGAAGCGGTCTGCCAGCTGGCTGGCAAGATGGAAGACCGCCGAACCCAGTCCCACCACCGGGATCTCCACCGCCCCCCGGGCCGCTTCGATGCCGAAATCGCAGATGCCGTGGATCACCAGCGCGTCAAACCCCTGTTTTTCAACCTCGATGGCGATCTGCCGCGTCTCTCCGGCCAGCAAAGAGACATCGCCGCCGACCTTGATGTCCCGGACCGGGCCGGAAAACACCAGGGGCTTGATCTCGGTATCCGAAGATACGAATTTCTGTAAGTGATCGACCCTTGCCGCCAGGGATTCGGTCGTCATGATCCCTGGGATGAGCACGGCGATCCGCTTCATTTGAAGACCTCCACACAAAGATCCCCTAAAGCGCCGAGATTTTCGCAGACATGGATTCCGCCGGCTTTCATGGCATCGATTTTCCCCTGGGCCGTGCCGCTGCTGCCGCTGATAATCGCCCCGGCATGTCCCATGCGGCGGCCCGGCGGCGCGGTGAGGCCGGCGATGAAACCCACCACCGGTTTGCTCATGTGAGCGGAGATGAATTCGGCGGCCTTTTCCTCGGCGTCGCCGCCGATCTCCCCCACCATGACCACGCCCCGGGTCTCATCGTCTGCCTCGAAGGCCTCAAGGCAGTCGATGAAATTCGTCCCGTTGACCGGGTCGCCGCCGATGCCGATGCAGGTCGTCTGCCCGATCCCTTTCTGGGTGAGCTGGTGGACCACCTCGTAGGTCAAGGTTCCCGAGCGGGAAACCACCCCGATGGGGCCGCCGGGCTTGTGAATCGGCCCGGGCATGATGCCGACCTTGCACTGTCCGGGGGTGATGATCCCAGGGCAGTTGGGGCCGATCAGGCGGCACGGTTTGTTTTTGAGGTAGTTTTTGACCTTCAGCATGTCCATGACCGGAATGCCTTCGGTGATGGCGACGATCAGCTCGACGCCGGCGTCGGCCGCTTCCATGATGGCATCGGCGGCAAACGGCGGCGGCACGAAAATCAGGCTGCAGGTGGCGCCGGCCTTGTCGACCGCAGCGGCCACGGTATTGAATACCGGAACATCGTCCATCTTCTGGCCGCCTTTGCCGGGGGTCACGCCGGCAACGACCTGCGTGCCGTAGGAGATACATTGGCGGGTGTGGAACTGGCCTTCTTTTCCGGTGATTCCCTGGACAACCAAACGCGTATTTTTATCGATGAATATACTCATTTTACCCTCTATCGTGGTTGGTGGATTTCTTGTTTCGACAAACCGTGGGCCATCGATTTTTTCCCGGCTTTCAGGCCTTTTCCGCGATCTCCGCGATCTTCGCCGCGGCGTCCTTCAGGTCGACCGCCGTAATCAGGTTCAGACCCGATTCGGCGAGGATCTTTCGGCCCTCTTCCACATTGGTCCCCTCCATGCGCACCACCACCGGCACGTTGAGGCCGGTTTTTTTGGCGGCCTCGACCACGCCTTCGGCGAGCACGTCACAGCGAAGGATCCCGCCGAAGATGTTGATCAGGATGCCTTTGACATTTTCATCGCCGAGAATGATGCGAAACCCGTTTTCGACCATTTCCGCATTGGCTCCGCCGCCGACGTCCAGAAAGTTGGCCGGCTCCGCGCCGGCCAGCTTGATGATATCCATGGTGGCCATGGCCAGTCCGGCGCCGTTGACCATGTTGCCGATGTTGCCGGCGCCCTGCAGATTGATGTAGTTCAGGTTGTATTGGGACGCCTCGTGCTCCAGCGGATCTTCTTCATCGACATCCCGGTATTCCTGGATGTCCTTGTGGCGATATAGAGCGTTGCTGTCCACATCCAGCTTGGCATCCAGCGCCAGGACATTGTCGTCTGCGGTCAGCACCAGCGGGTTGATCTCCACCAGGGAGCAGTCGTACTGGGCAAACAGTTTGTAGAGCCCGGTGAGCAGTTTGAAAAAAGGCCTGAGGGCCGCCGGCGGAAGATTGAGACCGAAGCCCACCTGGCGGCATTGGTAAGCCTGCAGGCCCAGGAGCGGGTCTACAAAGACCTTGATGATCTTTTCCGGCGTCTCGGCGGCGACGGTCTCGATATCCATGCCGCCGGCCTCGCTGGCCATGATGACGTGGGTTGCCGTGGCGCGGTCAGGTAAAATGCTCAGGTAAAGCTCTTTGGCGATATCGAGCCCCTGCTCCACGAGAACCTTTCGAACCGTCTGTCCCGAAGGACCGGTCTGGTGGGTGACCAAATTCATTCCGATGATTTCACCGGCCAGAGAAGAGACCTCCTCCTTGGACTTGGCCAGCTTGACGCCGCCGCCCTTGCCGCGGCCGCCGGCATGGATCTGGGCTTTTACGACGACGGGAAACCCGCCTAGTTTGTCGGCCGCTGCCGCCGCTTCCTCCGGGCTGAACGCCACGCTTCCTTCCGGAACGGGGACGCCGAATTTTCGAAATAGTTCCTTGGCCTGATATTCGTGAATTTTCATTAACGCCTTCCTCCTTCTTGCATTTCCGTATGGACTTATCCAAAAATTGAAAGCATGACGCCCGCGGCAATCGCCGAGCCGATCACACCGGCCACGTTGGGTCCCATGGCATGCATCAGTAGAAAATTGTCGGACCGCTCCTGCTGGCCGACCACCTGGGAAACCCGGGCGGCCATCGGAACCGCCGAAACACCGGCAGAACCGATCAGGGGGTTGATTTTCCCGCCGCTGAGCTTGTTCATGATCTTGGCAAGAATCACGCCCGAGGCGGTGCCGATGGAAAAGGCGACGATGCCCAGCACCATGATGCCGAAGGTCTTCACATTGAGGGCGGATTCGGCCGTGGCCGTGGCGCCCACCGTAATGCCCAGGAAAATGGTGACGATATTGATCAGGGCGTTTTGGACGGTTTCGCTCAGGCGATCGGTGACGCCGCACTCCTTGAACAGGTTGCCTAACATGAGCATGCCGATCAGGGGCGATGCCGCGGGCAAAAGCATCAGGACCAGAATCGTTACGATGATGGGAAAAAGAAGCTTCTCCTTTTTGGAGACCGGCCGGAGCTGTTCCATGACGATCCGCCGTTCGGCCTTGGTGGTCAGCAGCTTCATGATCGGCGGCTGAATGATCGGGACCAGGGCCATGTAAGAATAGGCGGCCACCGCCGTCGCGGCCAGCATGTGCGGTGCGAGCATGGAGGCCAGGTAAATGGTGGTGGGCCCGTCGGCGCCGCCGATGATGCCGATGCTCGCCGCCTCAGGATAGGTGAAGCCGAGAAAAATGGCCCCGAAAAACGTGGCAAAGATGCCGAACTGAGCGGCGGCCCCAAGGAGAATGCTTCTGGGGTTGGCGATCAGGGGCCCAAAATCGGTCATGGCCCCGACCCCCATGAAGATGAGCGGAGGGAAAATGCCCAGTTCGTCTCCCTGAAACAGGTAGTACAAAAGACCGCCGACCTGCTTGACGTGGATGGTATTCTCCCCGATCTCCATGATAGGAGGGTTCATCAATCCGTTCAGGGGAATGTTGGACAGCAGCATGCCAAAGCCGATGGGAACGAGAAGCAGGGGCTCGAACTTTTTCTTGATGCCCAAATACAGCAGCACCAGGGCGATCGACATCATGACACCGTGCCCGATCGTCATGTTCATGACACCGGTCGTATTGATAAACATCAATATTTTTTGAAGCATGTCGTGTCTCTTTCCTTTTTTCTACATGTCCTTTGCCGATGCCTTTACCCGATTTTCAAGAGCACGTCGCCCGCCTCCACCGTGGCCCCTTCGCTGGTCAGGATGTCGATCACCGTTCCTTCCTGCTGGGCCCGGATTTCGTTTTCCAGCTTCATCGCTTCCAAGGTCAGCAGCACGTCTTCGACGGCGACGGTGTCGCCTTTGTTCACCTGGATGGAAATGACCTTCCCGCCCATGGGGGCGGCGACATCGCCGGCTCCGGCCGCAGACGGCTTCGGCGCCGGCGGGGGGGCGGCCGCTTTCGGAGGCGGGGCCGCCGGCGCGGGGGCGGACTTGGGCTGCACCTTCCCGGCCGGTTCGCTTTGCGCTGCCTCTGCTTGAATCTCTTCTACTTCGACTTCGTATAGTTTTCCTTCGACTTTGATCCGGTAACATTTCATGTTCAATACTCCTGCCAGATAGGTTCTCGAAAGCCGGTGATGGCATCTCCCTGCAGCCCCGCCAAAGCGGGATTTCCGCTTCGCTCCAACAAGCAACAGGAAATCATCCAGTTGAAAAATTAGCGAAGGGCGGGCTTCGGCCGGGACCGTACAAGCGTCTTGCCCCGCAAGTGCGATCTTCTCGCATTTTCCTTCCAGGCAGCGCGCGCTCCGTCCAACGCCCGGATGGACAGCGTCCGGAAGGGCGCCTTGGTCTCGCCGGTGGCAAGGATGGCCGCAGTGAGCACGGCGATCAACCTCCCCTCGTCCTGCTTCGGGCCCTGGTCGAGGGCGCCGGCTGTTTCCGCCCTTTTTGGCGGCGCTGTCTTGGGCGGCTCTGCCTGAGAAAAAAATACCCGCATCAAGTTGAGCGCCAGGTTGATCAGGATCAAAATCAGAAAAACGACGCTCATTCCGATGACGGTCACCTCTAATCCGATGATTATTCGTTCCAAGGCATTCTCCTACAGTGGAATGTTTCCATGCTTTTTGGCCGGCCTCGGATCCTGCTTGGTTTCCAGCATTTCAAAGGCGGATATCAAAATCGGCCTCGAGTGGGAGGGCTGAATGACGTCCTCCACATAGCCGAAGGTCGCGGCATTGTATGGGTTGGCGAATTCCTTCCGGTATTCTTCCACCATCTCCTGCCTTTTTTCTTCCGGGTTGTCGGCCGCCTTGATCTCTTTGCGGTAAATGATGTTGGCGGCCCCTTCCGGCCCCATGACCGCGATCTCGGCCGACGGCCAGGCGTACACCTGGTCGGCCCCCAAGCCCTTGTTGCACATGGCGATATAGCCGCCCCCGTATCCTTTGCGGATGACCAGAGTGACCTTGGGCACGGTGGCCTCCGAATACGCATACAGCACCTTGGCCCCGTGGCGGATGATGCCGCTGAATTCCTGGATCGTTCCGGGCAGGTAGCCGGGAACGTCGACCAGGGTCAGCAGCGGAATGTTGAAGGCGTCGCAGAAGCGAATGAAGCGGGCCGCCTTGTCGGACGCGTTGATATCCAGGCACCCGGCCAGATGCATCGGCTGGTTGGCGATGATGCCGACGGTTTTTCCGTCGAGGCGGGAAAACACCGTCAGGATATTCTGGGCGTATTCTTTGTGCACCTCGAAAAAATAGCCGCTGTCGACGATCCCCGAGATGACGTCCCGCATGTCGTAGGAACGATTCGGATTGTCCGGGATCACCTCGTCCAGCTCGGGGCTGAGCCGCTCCGGGTCGTCCCCGGCATCCACTTTCGGAGAATCCTCCACGTTGTTGGAGGGAAGAAAAGACAGCAGCTCCTTGACGGTTTCAAGGCATTCAGCGTCGTCGGCGCTTCTAAAATGGGCCACGCCGCTGGTCCGGTTGTGGGTGACCGATCCCCCCAGGGCCTCGGCGTCCACCTCTTCACCGGTCACGGTCTTGATGACCTGGGGGCCGGTGATGAACATCTTGCTGCTGCCGTCCACCATGAAGACGAAGTCCGTCAACGCCGGCGAGTAGACGGCGCCGCCCGCACTGGGTCCCATGATGATCGAAATCTGGGGGATGACCCCAGAGGCGATCGTGTTCCGGTAAAACATGTGGCCCAGCCCGATCAGCGACGAGACCCCCTCCTGGATTCTGGCCCCGCCCGAGTCGTTGATGCCGATGATCGGCGCGCCCATCTTCAGGGCCATGTCCTGAACCTTGGTGATCTTGGCTTCGTGCATCTCCCCTAAGGAGCCGCCCATGACGGTAAAGTCCTGGGCATAGACGAACACCAGGCGGCCGTTGACCGTGCCGTAGCCCGTGACGACCCCGTCTCCGGGGGTTTCGACCCCCTGCATCCCCCGGTAGTTGCTCCGGTGGGTGACAAAGACGTCGACCTCCCTGAACGTCCCTGAATCAAAGAGCAGGTCGATGCGCTCACGGGCCGTCAGCTTCCCTTTTTCATGCTGAACGGAAATGGCCTTTTCCCCGCCCCCTTGTTCGATTTGTTCATGTTTTTTCTGAAGCTCGGCAATTTTTTCTTTCGCGCTCAAAATAGACATAGGGCATACGTCTTTCTTTTTAGTTGTCTGATCCGATCAATACCGGACAGGGGGCTTCCAGAATGACGTACTGGGCCGTCGATCCGAAAACGAATTTTCCCAGACGCGATCTTCTCCGCAGTCCGATCACGATCATATCCGCGCCGCCGGCCCGGGCCTCCTCTACGAGCACCTCTCCCGGCGTCAGCCCGCTTTTGACGACCGCGTTGCAGGAGATGCCGTCGGCCTTGAAATCGTCAGCGACCTTTTGAAGATCTTTTTCGGCCTCTTCGCGCTTTGCCATTTCGCTCCGGGTTTTCGTCTCCAGGTCGCTGGTGTAGATGACTTCCACCGATGCGTTGTGGGCCTTGGCCTCCTGTTTGGCCAGCTGCAGCACCTTGTTGCCGACCCCGCCGCCGGCATATCCGACGATAATCTTCATGACCCAGCTCCTTTCAGATGATGGTTTTTTCTTTCAGCGCCTGGATTTCAGCTTCGCTCAGGTTCAATACACCGGCCAGAATCTCTTCGGTGTGCTCTCCCAGCAGCGACGGCGGCGTTCTGATTTCATCCGGCGTCTTGGAGTAGTTGATGGGAGACTTGATCACCTTCATCTTGCCGACCTTGGGATGAACGACCTCTTGCACGGTCTGCAGGGCCTTGACCTGCTCTGAGCTGAACAGCTCTTCGAAGGTGTTGACCGGACCGACCGGGATGCCGGCCTTGCCCACCTTCTCCAACAGTTCGTCCTTGCCGTACTTGACGGTCTCTTTTTCCAGCAGCGGCACCAGCTCCGGCCGGTTTTGCACCCGTTTGGGATTGGTGTCGAAGCGGGGATCCTTCTCCAACTCGGGGATGTCCAGCACGGCGCACAGCTTGCTCCACAACCCGTCGTTGCCCGCGGCAATATTGATGTAACCGTCCCGGGTCGGAAAGGTTTCATAGGGGGCGATAAACGGATGGATGTTGCCCGCCGGTTCAGGCGATTTACCGGTGATGAAATACCCGCCGGCCTGAAATGTCAATAGCGCCATCTGCCCTTCCAGCAAGGAGGTCTCCAGGTGCTGGCCGACGCCGGTGTGCTCCCTTTCAAAAAGGGCCCGCATGACGCCGAAGGCGCCGAACATGCCTGCGATGATGTCGCCGATGGCCACCCCGACTTTTGTCGGCATCCCGCCTTTCTGGCCGGTGATGCCCATGACGCCGCCCATGCCCTGGGCGATCAGGTCAAAGCCCGGCCGCTTCTTGTCTGGGCCGACCGTGCCGAATCCGGTGATGGAGCAGTAGACGATCCCGGGGTTGATCTTGGACAGGGTCTCATAGTCGATCCCCAGTTTTGCTGTGACCCCGGGCCGGTAGTTTTCCACGACCACGTCGGCCCATTTCGCCAGCCGGTGGATGATGTCTCGACCCTCGTCGGAGTCCATTCTCACCGTCATGCACTTTTTGTTGCGGTTGATGCTGGCAAAATACGAATTCATGCCCGGGGTGAA
>CBFCZJ010000169.1:0-7933 GCA_965602445.1 uncultured Desulfobacterales bacterium
GCCGTTTTCCCCCGCCGTGCAGCGAAACGGTTCGATGTTCTGGGGAAATATTCGAGGCAGGTCCTTTAAAAGCCCCTTTGGATAAAACCGGCCCTTATGAGGTCCGATCGCCGCATCCAGCCGCTTTTCATCGAACTGCCTGCGCTTGATGGTAAACCGCTTTTTTTCCTCTCTTGCCGGAAGGATCTCGCCGGGCCCCAGTTCGAAGCGCTTGCTGTCGCCGGCCATGGCTTCTTCGATGAAGGACCTGACCGGTTCGGGAAACTGATCCCGCCAAAGGTTGACGCCCTTGGCCGAAACCAGTTCTCTGTGCCGCGCCCCCTCGCTTTGCCAGGTAAGGACCAGGGTCACGTCGGCAAGGCTGTCTTGATTCATGGCTATCATTTCACTTCACTCATCCTTTGTTGTGTTTTCTCAGGCCCCAAAGGTAGGAACCGCGGGCCGGTGCGCAATATGAGACGTGAAAGGAGAAAATAAGGGGTGGAACCTATGATAAAAGGTCGCCGTCAGGCGAAGTTTCATCCAAGGGAGAGCAGATAAGCCCGCAGATTCTGCCGGGTGTTGCTGAGGTTGAACTTTTTCCGGAGGTTTTTCCGGTGAAAATTGACCGTGGTCGCCGACACGTTCAAGATGCCGGCGATTTCCTTGCTGCTTTTTCCCTCCTTGACCAGTGCGGCCACCTGGATTTCCTGGGGCGTCAGCACCAGTTTTGCCGAAGAAAGCCGCTGGAGCAGGGGAGAGACGATGTCGTTTAAGTGGGCTTCGACGATTTCGACCAGGGTCTTTTCCCGGGGTTTGAGCCGCGCGGTATTGAGCTTGTCCACATAGGGGAGAACCAACTGGCGGATGTTGGACAGGACCTTCTGTTCCAGCTCGGCCTTGTCGTTTTCCCGCTGTTTGAGCAGGACTTTCAGGGCGATGTTGGCTTCTTCCAGGCTCTGTGTCTGTTCTTTTAGCTCCTCTTCCCGCTGCCGCAGCGCCTCTTCGGTCAGCTTCAAGGCGGTGATCTCTTCGTGGCTGACCACCACGTGGAGCGGATCGATGTCGGCTGTCCGGATCGCCCGCATGTAGTACCAGTGAGGCCCGTCCGGTGCGTGGCACGGATAGTCGTAGAGAAATTCTTCGGTCTTTCCGGCAATGACCGAGCGGATTCCCCGGGCCACCGCCTGGGCGTCTTTCGCCTCCTCGCCGGCGGCCGCATCGCAGATCGCCAGGTAGTTGACTCCGATGGAGGAGGCGTCGCCGGCCATCTTCCCCTCTGCGGCATACCGGCGCCAGGCCTGGTTGGTTTCCACAATGGTGCCCGACGCATTTAGAATGGCGATGTGGGCCGAAAGGGAGTTGAGCACCGTCAGCGCCAGAGAGTGGGACCACTCCGGCGCCTTTCGGTTTTTGCCGCTATCTTTCCCCACTGGATGCCTCCTTGTAGCGGTCCGCATCCCGATCCTGCAGCAGCGCCATTCGGTAGGTTGTCCGGTCTGCAGTGTCGAACCATTCCTCTGCAGCAGCCCGGCATGCGGGACAGGCGTTTCGGGGGATGTGAACGGCCAGGATCCGCCAGCCTCGGTCCGAGGACGAGTCGATCCGAACGGCTCCGGCACAGTCGTCGCAAATCCTGATCCGCTCCTTTTGCTGCTCCATGAGCATGTCGGTGTCGTAGAAAACGTTTCTGGCGCGGTCGGAAAAACGGCCCTTGTTCCGGGCCGCATGTTTCAGCTCCTCGCGTTTTTCCCAGCGCGTCCATACCTCTTCGCAAATCTTTTCGATGGCCTCGGTTACGGCGCGGCTCTGGCGAATGGCGTCGGGATCGTAGTCCGGTTCGCGAACGCGGCTGTAGTCGACCCCGGCCATTGCCAGAATGATGCCTAAATTCACGTAAGGCAGCGCCCCCTCGATGGAATAGCCCCCTTCGAGCACCGCGATGTCGGGCTTGAGCCGATCGGTGAGGGCGGCATATCCCTGGGCGGAAAAATTCATGTTCGTGATCGGGTCGGTGTAGTGGTTGTCCTGGCCGGCGGAGTTGATGATCAGCTCCGGCTTGAACTCATCCAGGACCGGCATGACCACATGTTCCAATGCGTAAAGAAATCCTTCCTCCGAGGTCTTCGGCGGCAGCGGCAGGTTCAGGGTTTTGCCCATGGCATTGGGGCCGCCGAGCTCGTTGATGAAGCCGGTTCCCGGAAACAGGGTGCGGCCGTCCTGGTGCATTGAGATAAAGAGGGTATCCGGATCGTGCCAATAGATGTCCTGGGTGCCGTCTCCGTGGTGGCAGTCGGTGTCGACGATGGCGACCCGGTCGATGCCGTAGGCCCGGCGCAGGGTCTCGATCATGACCGCTTCGATGTTGATGTTGCAAAAGCCGCGGGCACCGTGGACCACGCGCATGGCGTGGTGTCCCGGCGGTCGGATCAGGGCAAAACCGCGCTGAACCTCTTTTTGCATCACCGCCATGCCGATGGTCTTGGCGCCCCCGGCGCTGATGAAGTGGGATTCGGTGGCCACGCTCCAAACGTCCGGTACGCAGAAGTGCACCCGCTGGATGTCCCGGAGGTTGACCGGATCCGGTTTGTATTCCACGATCCCGTCGATGTCGAACAGCCCCTCTTCGAGCACTTGATCCTG
Organism: uncultured Desulfobacterales bacterium; assembly: GCA_965602445.1. GTDB lineage: Bacteria > Desulfobacterota > Desulfobacteria > Desulfobacterales > CAFBRK01 > JAIPEL01. The sequence continues at coordinate 2,623 of CBFCZJ010000169.1, forward strand.
GGTGTACAATAATCGTTCTTCGCGCTCCGGGTGGGTCGGACTGATCGCCCAGTCGAAGGCCGGAAAGAACACCAGGCCGGTTGTATGGCGGGCTTTGAGCATATGAATTCCTATCGTAGAGCGGGTGCTTGAGGCGGCAACCTCATTTCTTTAAACCAATATCGAAATCCGAATCTCGAAATTCGAAACAAATTCTAAATTCGAATGTTCGAATGACAGAAACGACCAATTGCCAATCGGATCGGATCAAGCTGCTTCGGGGTTGTTTTGGTCATTAGAATTTTGGTCATTCGGATTTGTTTCGGATTTCGTGCTTCGGATTTCGGATTTATGTTTTCGCATCGCCTCATCCTTTCACTATGGCGAACAGTGAGCATTTCTTCGACGCTAATCAGCAGTTGAAAGCAATCCCGCGATGGTGTCGTATTCGTTGATCAGCCCGGGCCTGACCTGGGCCCGGATCCGGATGTTTCGGCCGGTGGTCGAAAAGCCTCGAACCATGTTGAACTGAAGGTCTTCGATGACCTCCAGCGCCAGATCCTCCGGCTGGGCTCCCATTCGCAGCGCCTTTTCCCGGAGAAGCGCAAATGCCGACTCGACGGCTTCTTCCCTGGAAAATTCCCGGTCGACACTGCAGGAGTAGTTTTCCTCCGGGGCTTTTGCCGTGCCGATCTGGGTGTCGGCAAAGAAGGTGACTTCGCAGGTGGTGCGGGCCAGGGCGGCGCCGATCGCGTTGGCGACTTTCCAGCGGGGCACGACCCCTACCTTGAAATCGGAGAGCCGCTCCAGGTGGCGGGCGAAGTGGTGGGCCGGCCCCCCCAGAACGAGGATTTTTTCCGGACGGACCTTGAACCCTTCCCGAATTTCGCTGACCGTGTAGACCGGCTTGGCGTTCAACCGGCCGATCATGGAGCGGGCACGATCCAGGATCTTGCTGCAGGCGCTTTCCAATACCTGAATTGCGGTTTCTTCGATGGACACGCCCAGGGCTTCGGCCAGGGGGGCGAACCCGCGCGCTGCCGCCTCCCTGTCCCCGGTTTTTTTCGTGCCGAGGATGGAGAGGGCGTCGGTGGGGGTGGGAGAGGCGCCGCCGTGGGCCATGGGGGGACCGAGCCGATCCGGTCCGATCCGGACCCCGCCATCGACGATGCGCACGGCGCTGTCTCCCCCCACGCCGATCGATTCGGTCTCCAGGGAGCGAATCAGGGTTTTGTATGGCCCCAGATCGATCCCCAGCGGGTTGAGTACCGGGGATCGGTCCACCAGGACGGCGATGTCGGTGGTGGTTCCACCGATGTCCAGCACCAGGCAGTCCTCCTTTTCAAAGGAAAAGGGAAGCGCCCCCATGATGCTGGCCGCAGGACCCGACAGGATGGTCTGCCCGGGAAAATCGACGGACGCGTCGATGCTCATGGTGCCGCCGTCGGCCTTGAGGATGTGAATCGGAATGTTCAGCCCCCGTTGATCCAGGGACTTTTTCACGGCGGCGAAAAAACTCCGATGAATCGGATACACCGCAGCATTGAGATAGGTGGTGGCCAGCCGGCGGGGGAAGTTGAGCTGGCCCGAGACCTGATGACCCATGAAAACGCGGTCGAAGCGGTCGGAAATCAGGTTGCAGATCATCGTTTCGTGGAGGGGATTGCGGGTGGAGAATTTCGAGACCACCCCCACCTGGCGGATTCCTTTTTTCGCAAGCTGTTCGGCGGCCGCCCGGATCTGCACCGCATCGACCGGCTCGACCTCCCGGCCGCGATGATCGATGGAGCCGGAGACGGCAAAAAAATCCTCGTGAAACTGGAACTGGGTGGGATCGATGCCGGGGCCGGAAGAGACAATGAGCCCCACAGGCGGGGTTTTTTGTTCGGCGATGGCGTTGGTGGTCAGGGTGGTGCTCAACACGGCCCGGCGGATCGATTCCGGGGCAATCCCCTCGATGACTTTCTCCAGGCCGGCCATCACCGTGGCGAACAGATCTTCTTGATCGGTGGAAACCTTGATTTCCCGGATGACGCCCTCGTTGCCGAGAAGGACGACATCGGTATGGGTGCCGCCGACGTCCAACCCGATGATCATGAATTTCCCCTTTGCCGGTTGCCGAAAAAAGCGGCTGACAAGTGGTTTCTGCTTCTTTTTCTGCGGATATTCAAAAATACCTGAAAACCCCGACGGCTGTCAACCGGCGCGAGGGTCATCGAGACGGCCCCATCAATGGTTCGCCCGTTGCGCGGACTTCGCCGGTTTCCTGGGCGCATCGAGCCGAGGAAAATGCCGGCTGCATCCGCACTGCAAAGCCGGCGACGCTTCAACGAAAGACAATGAAAGGGATTGATATTTGGAGAAGGTATTGCTATGGCCGCAACAAACGTGGAAGCTTGCCAATTGCGCGAACCAGTCAGGAGAGCCCGGCCATGACCGACACCGAGCAGATTCAGGAAAAGATCCAGAACGCCGACACCACCCAGATTTTTTTTACCGACCTGAACGGCCGGGTGATGAGCATCACGGTCAACCCGGAAAATATCGATGCGATCACCGATTCTGGGATCGGTTTTGACGGCAGCTCCATTGCCGGCTATGCCACGGTGGAAAAAAGCGACCGCATTTTGTTCCCCGTCGCTGAAAGCTTTCGGAACCTGAGGTTTTCCGGCCAAACCGTCGGCTTTTTTATCGGAAACGTGTTCAACGAGGAAGGCAAACGGGCGATGGCCGATCCACGGGCGATCCTGGAAAAGGTGCTGCTTCAGGCGGAGGCCGAATTCGGTTTCCGATTCCTGGCGGGACCGGAGCATGAATTTTTCGTTCTGCAGTCGGACGTGTTCGGCAAAGACGTCCATTCCGACCGGGCGGCCTATTGCCTGGCGGCGCCCCATGACCGGGGCGAGGCGGTTCGCAACCGGATCATCTCGGTGCTCGGCGGCTGCGGGATCCGGTTTGAAAAGGCCCACCACGAGGTGACCGCCTCTCAGCACGAGATCAATCTGGAGCCGGCCGATCCCCTGGCCGCTGCCGACCGGACCGTGCTGTTCAATTTTGTCACCCAGAAGATCGCCGACGAGCTCGGGTGCCATGCGACCTTCATGCCCAAACCCTTCGACGGCCAGAACCGCAACGCCTTTCACATCCACCTGTCGATGCAGGACCGCAGCGGCCGGAACCTGTTCTGCGACGCAGACGGCGAGCATGGGTTGAGTCCGAACGCCAGGAGCTTTATCGGCGGCATCCTGCGATATGCCCGGCAGACGTCCATTGTCATGGCTTCCACCTTCAATTCATACAAGGCGTACGTCATCGAGCGCGAAGCACCGGTGATCCGAAATTGGGGATTCAGCAACCGCAGCGCCATGGTCCGGGTGCCGTTTTGCAGCGATCCTGAACAGACGCGGATCGAACTGCGCAGCCCCGATCCTGCCGGCAACGTCTACCTGCAGCTTGCCGTTTTCATTGCCATGGGGATGGAAGGGGTTCGCCGGGGGATCGATTGCGGCAAACCCATTTCAGGAAGCGCCTACAGCCGAGATTACGGCCTGAAGGTCTGGGACCGGCGCTTTCTTCCCCGCAGCATGTTCGAGGCCCTGGTGGAGGCCGAACGGAGCAAGTTTTTGAAGGAAATCCTTGGCAACCGGATCTATGAGAATTATATGGCCATCAAGGTCCGGGAGTGGGAATCACACCGGATCCGGGTTACGCCGGGTGAGCATGAGCAGTACATGGCCCGGTGATTTTGGATTCTCCCGCTGCCGACCGGGGTGCCGCACCCGACGATTTCACTGAAGAGGGCCGGGATCCATTGCGCGAAGAATGAATCCAAATTCTTTAAAAAACGAAAAGGGAAAAATTGGAATGTAGAAAAACGACAGGTGACAGGCCAGGTCCTGCACGTGAATTTTCTGCATAGCCCAAAGCGAAAAAACGACCATCTGAAACGCGGCGGGCCGGGAGGAAGACGGCGCCGGTCTGCGGGGAATGAGGAGTGCTGTGATGGAAGAGTGGAAAGAGCAGATGCAGAATCATGTGGACACGGCAGAGAAGCTTCGCCGTTTCATCCACCTGACCGAGGGCGAAGAACAGGCCATTGCCTCGATGAAGACCAAGTGGGGAACGACCCCCTACTATGCCTCCCTCATGGACCCGGACGATCCGACCTGCCCCATCCGGCGGCAGGTGATCCCCTCCCCGCTGGAGTTGAAAAACCGCTATGGGATCGAAAACTACCTGGTCTGGAAGGAGAACCGTGCCACCGAAGAAGTCCGGCCGGACAGCATCGCACGGCAGTACGACGACCGGATTGCCTTTACCGTGACCGATGTCTGCGCCAACTACTGTCGCCACTGCTTCCGCAAGGAAGTGGTGGTCGATCGGGAGCTCAAGCTGCGCTTCGACGTGGACGAGGGCCTCGATTGGATTGCAGACCATCCGGAGATCCGGGATGTGCTGATCACCGGCGGTGACCCGTTCATCCTCTCCGACGAAAAGATCGAATACGTGATTGCCAAGTTAAGGGAGATTCCCCACCTGGAGATGATCCGGTTCGGGACGAGGACCCCCATCGTGCTGCCCCAGCGGATCACCGAGGGCCTGAAAAAAATCCTCAAGAATTATCACCGGATTCCGATCTGGATCAACACCCAGTGCAACCACCCCAAGGAGATCACCGAAGAGACGGCCCGGGCGGTCTACGACCTGCTCACCTGCGGGGTCAACGTGGGCAACCAGGCGGTGCTGCTCAAGGGGATCAACGACGACGTGGAGACCTTCCGGCGGCTGCACCAGAAGCTGCTGACGGTGCGGATCCGCCCCTACTACGTCTTTTACTGCGAACCGGTGCCCGGGGTCGATCATTTTCGGACCCCGGTCGAAAAGGGGGCGGAGCTGATCCGCGACGCCATCCGCGGCCATACCACCGGTCTTGCCCAGCCGATGTACGTCATCGCCACCAACATCGGAAAGATTCCGCTGATGCCCGACTACTACATCATGGAAAAGGACGAAAAAGAATACACCCTTCGAAACTACCAGGGGCAGACCACCAAATGGCCCAACATCCCCGAGTAAGGGATGTGCCTTCGGCGCATCCCTTACTTGGGAAAAAACTTTTTGCGCTTATCCAAAATCCTCCAGCTAGGGTCGGCCGGATGCCGATGGGGGTCGGCTCGGATGCCGGGCAACTTTTTAAACATTCGAGTTCCATGCCGGCCGACCCAATGCTTTATTCTCCCCGGATCTGAGCCATTTTGCGATTGTCTTCGGAAAAAGCCGCCAGGAATGCGGGCGGGGATCCGTCTTCGCTCTGCGAGCTTCCGTCTTCGTT
>CBFCZJ010000170.1:0-7917 GCA_965602445.1 uncultured Desulfobacterales bacterium
CGCCCGTTTCTGCGATGCTCGGCGCGGGACGATGGGCTTCCCTGAGGGTATTCAATGGCCGATCTTCTGGGGTAGTTTCATACGAGTAGTGAACGGCCTCCGATGCCGTTCATGAAGGCACGGAAGGGACGCCGTGCCCTACGAAAAACCCCGGCTTCGACCGAAGTTTCATTCGAGGAGGAATCATTGCCGATGAAGGAAAAAAAGGAGCGAAACCGACCATTTTCCGACTTCATGGCCGATGTGCTCAACTACGGCGCCTTGAACCTGGCCATGGGCATCGGGTATCGGCTGGGGCTGTTTGACGCCATGGACGGGCTGTCCGGCCCGAAAACAGCAGGGGACATCGCCGAGCAGGCAGGGCTCGACCCACGGTATGTCACCGAATGGCTCGGCGTGATGGTCTGCGGCGGGGTCGTGGACATTTTGGCGGGGAAGGACGACGAAGACCTGTTTTTTCTTCCCAAAGAACATGCGGATCTGCTCACGCGAAGGGCCGGCGAGGCCAATCTGGGCGTCTATACCCAGGAGATCCCCCTTCTGTCCGTCTGCGCCCTGGAACCTGTGGCAGAGGGGTTCGCTACGGGCCAGGGCGTTTCCTATGATCATTATCCGAACTTTCAACGGTTCATGACGGAACTGGCAGACGCCAAGCACCGCCGCGTGCTCGTAGACCGGTTTTTGCCGTCGGTGGACGGCGGCCGCTTGATTCGGCGGCTTGAATCCGGCATCCGCGTCTGCGACCTGGGCTGCGGGGAGGGGGTCGCCGTGCTGCTCATGGCCGAGGCGTTTCCAAAAAGCGAATTTGCCGGGATCGATCTTTCCGGCAGCGCGCTGGATACGGCCGAATCGGCGGCCCATCGACAAAGCGCAAAAAACGTGCGCTTCATTAGAGCCGATGCCGCAAGGCTCGATCAGAAAACGGACCTGGTCTCGTCCTTTGACTACGTGACCGCCTTTGACGCCATCCACGACCAGTCCCGACCTGCGGCGGCGCTGGCTTCGGCATACGCCATTCTCCGGCCCGGCGGCGCCTTTTCCATGGTGGACATCGCCGCCAGCAGTCGGATGGCCGACAACCGCAGCCACCCCATGGGGCCGTTTCTGTACACGGTGAGCCTGATGCACTGCATGCCGGTCGGGCGGGTCGACGACGGGGCGGGCCTGGGCATGATGTGGGGCCGGCAAAAAGCGAAAGAGATGCTCAAGCAGGCCGGGTTTTCATCGGTGTCGGTCGAAAAAATCCCGGACGACCCCTTCAACCTGCACTTCTTTTGCCGGAAACCGGTCTGATCCGTATTCATTGAAATTCTCCAAGCCGTTTTTCCGCTCAGGATTTTTCCGGCTTGGCAGATGCCCCCTTGAGCTCGTCCAGGGTCCCGTCGTCGCAGACATCGAACATCGCCCCGCAGCCGCCGCAGATCATCTCGCAGGCATCCGGATTTCGGCTCCGCCGCCGTTTGAGCAGCGCCCGGCACTCCGGGCATCGTAGTTCGTCTCTGTCTTCCAAGGCTTCTCCTTTCAGGGGGGATAAAAAACGGGTTCCTCCGGACATTTGACAGGCGCCGACATGCTGGGTATCCTTCAGGCAAACCAGCTTCGGGAGGGTGAAACCATGCCGACCAATCTGAACGCCCTGAAAACCAGCATGCTGTTGCTTTTTTTGACCTTTATGCTGGTATTTTTCGGATGCCGGGCCACCGGCGGCTCGGCCGGGATCATCTGGGGAGACGAGGGAAGCGCATCGTCCCATGACAGGGACGGCTCCTACGGCCCGTCCGCCAAGGGGGGGCCGCCGGCTCACGCTCCGGCCCACGGGTATCGCCGCAAATTCCAATACAGGTACTACCCGTCGGAACAAGTCTACTTCGATGTCGGCCGGAGTCTGTACTTTTACTACGAAGACGGCCGGTGGATTGCTTCGGCCTCCCTTCCCGGATCGATCCGGCTGAGCATGGGAGATTCGGTGAGTGTCGAACTCGATACCGATAAGCCCTACGAACAGCATGAAAAAGTTCGCAAACAACACCCCGGCAAAAGGAAGAAATAATTCAGTGTAAAGCAGGCCCGGGTTATTTCACCGGCCGGGTTCCCAGGTAGATCACGTGGCGGGGGCCGCCTTTTTTCGGCCGCCGGACGGCGGTTTCAAATCCGCCCGCCTCCAGCCGTTTGACAAATCCCGCATCGTAGTCTTCACCCCAGACCGCAAAGATCCCGCCGGGGGAAAGCACGGTTCGGACCGATTCGATGGCCCGATTCCCGTACAGGGGATCGCCCTTTTTGTGGGTGCGGGTGTAGGGGCCGGTGTATAGGTCGTAGATGACGGCGTCGATCGTCCCCGGACCCGGTTTTTTCGTCCAGCGTCGAACGACGCGGGCCACGTCTTCGATCTCGATCCGGACCCGGGAATCGACCGCGGCTCTCCCGGTGAGCTCGGAAAGCGGGCCCCGGCACCAGGAAACCATCACCGGGTTGAGCTCGGCCACCGTTACCCTTGCCGATGCCGGCAGCACGTCCAGGACCGCGCGAAGGGTAAATCCCATGCCAAGGCCGCCTACCAGCACCCGGGGCGCCGGCCGTGTCTCGAGATGGCGGCAGGCCAGCTTCCCCAGCGCCGCCTCCGTGCGATGGGAGGCGGAGTTCATCAGCACCCGCCCGGCCACCGTAATGAGAAAGTCTCCCTGCCCGTGGCGACGCAGCTCCAGCACGCCTTCGTCGGTGTCGACGCGTTCGATCGTTTTCCAGGGTATGGCCATAGCAGATTTCGAATTTCATGAATGTGCGCCAGCGCATTCATTTCCGGAAAAATTTCGGCCGCATGAGGTTTTCGATGGAAAAGATCCGGTCGAGTTTTTCCTTGGAGACCAGGTCCTTTTCGAGCACCAGGTCGTAGACCGATCGGCCCGAGGCCAGGGCTTCCTTGGCCACGGCGGCCGAGGTCTCGTAGCCGATGACCGGATTCAGGGCCGTCACGATGCCGATCGAATTCATCACCATGTTTCGGCAGTGCTCCCGGTTGGCCGTAATCCCGGAGACGCATTTGGTCTCCAGGGCGTAGCAGCCCCGCTGGAGCATTTCCAGCATCTGAAACAGATCAAAGGCGATCACCGGCTCCATCACGTTGAGCTGCAGCTGTCCGGCCTCGGAAGCCATGGTGATGGTCACGTCCATGCCGATCACCTGGAAGGCGATCTGGTTGACCACCTCCGGGATGACCGGATTGACTTTTCCGGGCATGATGGAGGACCCCGGCTGAAGCCGGGGAAGGTTGATCTCGTTCAAACCGGCCCGGGGTCCGGACGACAGGAGCCGAAGGTCGTTGGAGATCTTGGACAATTTGACGGCAAATCGCCGAAGCAGGCCGGAAAGCTGGACATAGGCGCCGGTATCCCAGGTGGCCTCCACCAGGTCGCTCGAGCTGACCAGCGGAAAGCCGGTAAGCCTCCGCAGATGGTCGACCGCCACCGGTGCATAGCCGGCCGGGGCGTTGATGCCGGTGCCGATCGCCGTGGCGCCGAGGTTGATCTCGTAAAACAGCTCCTGGACGGTTTGAAGCCGAGCGACATCCTCGGCAATGGTGGTGGCAAACGCGCCGAACTCCTGGCCCAGGGTCATGGGCACGGCATCCTGAAGCTGGGTGCGCCCCATCTTGATGACGTCGGAAAATTCCCGTGCCTTTGCCCGAAAGGCGTCCGACAGGGAATGCATGGCTGCTGCCAGTTTTGGAATGATCAGCAGCAGCGCCAGCCGAAATGCCGTCGGGTAGGCGTCGTTGGTGGACTGGGAGCAGTTCACATGGTTGTTGGGATGAACGACCTCGTAGTCCCCCTTGGCCCGGCCCAGGATTTCCAGCGCCTTGTTGGCAATCACCTCGTTTGCGTTCATGTTGGTCGAGGTGCCGGCACCGCCCTGGATGACGTCGACCACGAACTGATCGTCGAGCCGGCCGGCGATGACCTCGTCGCAGGCGGCAGTCATCGCCTCGCCGATCTCTTCGGGCAGCACCCCCAGATCCATGTTGGCCAGGGCCGCGGCTTTCTTGACGAAACCCAGGGCCTGGATCATGCACGGTTCAATGGAAATGGGGATGTCGGTGATCCGGAAATTTTCCAGCGCCCGGACGGTCTGAACACCGTAATAGGCCTCTTGCGGGATTTCCTTTTCGCCGAGAAAATCGTGCTCGATACGGGATGTTGGGGACATCGAACGCCTCCTTTGGCGGTCTTTTGCGTCTGGACGCCGTTGTCCGGACGTCGGTTCTTTCTGCCAGCGGCGCCGGTCTTCGAATCACCGGCCGCCGGCGGGAGATAAAAAAATATCGGACGCATATCCTGTCCATGGAGTTGCCACAAGGAAAATCGGGGCCGCAAGAGGTGCCCACACTCTGCCCGAAGACGGCGGATTTGGCATCTTCACCGCTCCAGGTCTTTTCCCGGTCCGGCGATGCGGCTGATGTGGAACCGATCTGCACCGAGGATCTGGCGGTCGACGTTGACCGCCGTCTCCTTGGACTTTATCACCGACACCCGGCCGTCGCCGGATACCGAAAAGGACTCGAGGTACTTCCGATCGACCAGCTCACCGAATGCCGTCCGCAGCTTTCGCGCCGCGGCCTTCGCATCTTGAGCCGGCAGGTTCACGGAGCGGGCGATGCGGGAAAGGTCAAACGCAGACACCGCTTCGAGCTGTCCCTGGTAAAACCGGTACAGGGCCCGGGAGACATCGCTCTTGAGGCTGGCCCTGAACCGCAGATCGATGTTGGTAACGAAGCTCTCGGCATACATCTCCAGAAAATAGGGGTTGATCACCACCCGCAGCACCTCGCTTTTCCGGTCCATGTCGCCGTAGGAGAGAATCGAGCCGGTCATCGCCTTGGTCGCCTTCCGGGCTCTGCCCCTGCCCTGGAGAAGCTCCAGGTCGATGCGGGTCCCGGCCAGCCGCTGGACGCTTTTCCAGACGTCGCGGCACGCACCGGCCGTAGACGGCATCATGGCCAGATCGCAAAGCTCCCCGCAGCTTGTCTCGAACACATCGCTTCCGTATCGGTTCATGAGCGACAGCAGGCAAAGAAGCACGGTCTCGTCGAAAATCACCAGCAACTCCCCCACCACCGCCATGCGGCCCCAGGCGCTGCCTTCTCCGGAATCGAGGCGCACCAGGGGCCAGTCCTTGGACCGGGTCCGGGCCCGGAAGTGAAAGGGGGAAACCCGGGTCATGAGGCTCGGCATAAAGCTGAACAGGCGCTGCACATGGGGCTGGCGCCGGATGTGGCCGCTGACGGCGTCGGCGGCCTCCCGGATCACCTGCCGCCGGGTGCTGGCCGCCCCGGGATACGGCTTCTCCGCCGGCGTTTTCCGGGTTTCGGGAACCGATTCAGGATCGGCATCTATGGGCAGGGGACGCTGGCGGTCTTTTTCGGCCATGGTACGATCCTCCATTTCAGGGGAAAGGATGTGGCAGCGGTCCCTCCGCTGTTCGTTTATGGCCGCATGGGATCGGCCCTGGTTCGAAAGCGGCCGGCAACGCAGAGACCCGAAAACGCCTCCACGGCGGCAATCAGTTCAGGCAGGGAGATGACGTCGTTGAAGGCACCCAGATGCGGGCCGGTCCGAAGCACGATGTCTTGGGCGCCGCGGGTCGCCTCGATGTGCCCCTGTCCCCGTTCCTGCAAAAACCGTCGGAATGCGTCATCCGACATCTGGTCCTGATCGGCTTTGCGCAGGATTTCTTCCATGTGCCGGTCCACCCCCATCTCTTCGATCATCCGCGAAACCAGTTTCGGCATGTCGACCGGGAGCGGAAAGTCGGGACAATTTCCTGTTATTCCCTGATAATACTTCAAAAAAATGTCGCGGGCCGTATCGTGCAGCAGCCTCCGATCGAAGAGGTGGCGAACATCGACCGGTGCCCCATTGGCCTCCGTGCCCAGGCAGGACGGCGCCATATTCCGGAAATAGCTTGCACAGACCAGCATGAGGCTCAAAAAGTGGGTGCCGACGCACCGGTACAGACACAGCCGGGAGCCGTTCAGCGGCTCGATGTGCTCGAAATCCCGCAAACCGGTGGGACCGAAGTTGGGAAAAGCGCAGGAGGCCAGCCAGCGGTCCAGGCGGCCTGCGCGATACCATTCGTATCGCCCGCCGTCCCGGCGACGGGCCGTCTGGACCCGGTTGTGAAACAGCGGGATCGGCGCCGCGTGAAGCATGCCGTCGGCGGCAAGCCGGCCCATCCAAAAGGCGCTTCGGGCCATCACCTCCCGAAAGTCCTTCGCCGACAGCCGGCCGCAGGCTGCCGGGCTGTTGGGATAGCGAAAGTAGTCGGCATCTGCGACAAAGACCACGGCAGTGCCGGAGGGATCCACCGGATCCGCGGGCCGGGGAGCGCAGCAGACGCGGAGCAGGCCGGATCCGTCGATAAAGATCGGTTCGGGAACGTCGAAGCGGACCGGGCAGGTTCCTGCGGTTCGGCGAACCTGCAGCATCCAGAACGCCTCCCGGGCCAGCTTCCGACCGGATTCTCCGGGCCGGGCGAACTTGCAGACCAGCAGGCGGCGGGGTTCGAAACAGGCCACCAGGCTGCGGCCGATCCACACGGGACGCCGGCTGTGCCCGGTTCCGGCAATCTGCTGCAGCCGCCGCCAGGAGACCTCGGGGGGCGTTCGGATATCTTCCGGCGGCAGCCGGGGGGCTTCGATGCCGTGGGGAAGTCCGCCCAGGGCTTCGGCCGCCGTGCGCCGAGCAAACCCGGCGGCTTTTTCGAGCACGGCCCGGAGCGCTTCGAACGCGGCGTCGGCAGAGGATTTTTTGCCGGTTGCCACGACTGAGGCAAGGATTTGGGCTGCCTCGCGGAACAAGAAAAGCCCCTGGCGCTTTTCGGCCAGCGGGCTTTCGATCATCAGGTCCCGGAGCGAGAAAAGGGTTTCGTCTCCGACTCCGCTTGGGCCGGATTCCGCCATTCTCTGCAGATGAAACAGGTCTGCCAGGGCGGCCGACACCCCGTCCGGCCCGTCTCCGATCCGAATGGCGGATCCGCTGCCGCCCGCGGCAGGCGTCGATGCGGTGGTGTGCAAAAAGAGCAGGAGAACCTCTATTAGGGGGAAAGGTTAATCCAAGCTTCAGCACCGAATTGGAATGCCCTGAAAGGTGCTACATAGCAAAAATTTGATCGCTTGAGAACCGAACCATGAGTTGCGGAAGAGACGACAAGATGGCTGCTGACACAAAAAAATGCCGGGAAAAGACCGGCATCGGTGGGAACAATAATTCTTTTTTTAGTAATGGAAGGCCGTCAGGCCTTCCATTACTTTTTGGAAGCGTATCCGTCTGTGTACCACCCACCGCCTTTCAAGGTGAAGGTGCAATTGGACAGGATCTTTCTGGCTTTTTTGCCGCACTTGGGGCAAACGACATCACGGGTGTCTACCCGGACGATTTCTTCTGTAATTTCTCCGCATTCGCATTTAAACTCATAAACCGGCATGGGGATCTCCAAGGAAAATGCGATTCTGTTCTCAAGCCGAAAACCTAGCCTTTAAAAGGCCCCTTATTTGACAGTCTTTTTCGATAGGCCTAAACGCCTCCGGTGTCAAGTGGTTTATTCCGGCCGTTGGATGCTTATAAATTCGCTACCGCGAATTTATTGTGGGCGGCTTTGCCGCCAAATGATTATTTTGACTAAAAGTTTCCATATATCCGGTCCATCGTACTGCAAAGCGGGCCGAATAGGCTTCCATGGCAACCGGCAAAACGATGAAAACCATACGCATCCGCGGCGCGCGGCAGAACAATCTCAAGAATCTCGATCTGGACATCCCCTTGAACGCCATCACGGTGGTCACCGGCGTCAGCGGTTCGGGCAAGTCGTCCCTGGCCTTCGACACTCTCTATGCCGAAGGCCAGCGGCGCTATGTGGAGACGT
>CBFCZJ010000171.1:0-7916 GCA_965602445.1 uncultured Desulfobacterales bacterium
TGACGGCGAGTTTTGGCCGGCTGAAGAGCCGAATCCCATCGGTCTCCGGCGGTCCCGGGCTGGAGGATTCCGGATAAGCGCATTCATGAAATATCCGCTCTAGTGGGTTTCCGACAAACGCATCGTCACCGAAAAATCCCCTTTTCTTCTGCCTTCGTCGATCCGAAGCCGCGTCGATACCACGCAGTCTTCAAAAAATAAGGCCTCGGGTGTAAAGAAGCCCACCTTCGGGATCCTTGCCCCCGGCTTGAGCCGGGCCACGACCGACTTTTCCGCCGCAGGAATGATGAGGCTGACAAAGCCGCCGCTCTGACTGGTCACGTCGAAAGCCGGAGGATCGTCCTTATCGTCGCCGGATTCCACCGGAAGCATCACGGCCATGATGTCGAACGGATCGCTGCCGTTCAATGGCGGCGTCTCTGTTGACTGCCTTGCCGAAGGCCGCGCGAGCATTTCATTGCTTCCCTTTCGGCGCAGGATTCCCTCCAGGAAAACGCGGATGCCGTTCAGGTCTTCTTCGGGGATCTCTTCGTTCTCGAGCCACTGGTGGTATTGTCTTGCGGCCATGGCGGTTGAACCCACGACAATCAAGCATCGAAGAATGTTCTTGGCGGCGCGCACCCCGAATGCAGGCGTTTTCAAAAGAGCATGGAATCCTGCCAGGGCCTTGTTGAACTGTCCAAAGCCCATGAGGGTTGCAGCGACCTGAAAACCGGCCTCGCCGCTGTTTCGATCTTTGTCGGATCCGACGGTGCGCTGAACGACCTGCTGCTGCCGATCGCTGAGTTGAGGCGACTTTTCCAGTGCGCTCACCCTGGCGGCTTCCGCCTGGATCATCTTGAGCTGTTCGATGATGTAGGCGGTGAGTTTTCGCTTTACCGGCGAGTCTTGCACGGGCTCGAGCATCGTCAGTGTCCGTCGGTAATGCTGCTCCGCCTCGGAAAACAAACCGTGGGCCTGATATACGGAAGCTTCTTTGATCCGCAACTGTATCCGGTCGCCGAGTTTCATTTCTCATACCTGCCTTGGTTTCGAGTATACTCTCCCTGCAGGGATGGATGTCAAATCCTTTCAAGAACTGGACATTTTACAATAGCCGTCATATCTAATTCCATATCGCGTCGCCGGACGAAAATGCTTTCCCATGGCACACCCATTGCCGGACAAGCATGACGATTTTGGGGCTCGCCGAAAGGACAGTGGAGACATGAAATCATCGGAGGAAAAAACCATTCTCGTGGTGGAAGATGATGCCAGGACCGCCTCCCTGGTGGCGCTATATCTGGAACGGGAAGGCTTTCATGCCCGCATTGCGAAAAACGGATCCGAGGCGTTGACCCTGGCCGATCGCCATGCGCCCGTCCTGGTGGTGCTCGACCTGATGCTGCCGAAGATGGACGGATGGGAGGTGTGCCGCAGGCTTCGCCAAAAATCTGACGTTCCGGTGATCATGCTCACGGCGCGGGGCGAAGAGATCGATCGGGTGGCGGGACTTACCTTGGGGGCCGATGATTACGTGGTCAAGCCCTTCAGCCCCCGTGAACTCGTCGCCCGCGTCCAGGCCGTGCTTCGCCGAAGCAGTTCTGCAAGGTCCGGATCCGGCGGGGTGTATGTCCATGCAAATCTGGTTCTCGACACGAACAAGCACAGTCTAAAAATCGATAACCAAGCCGTCTCCCTTACGCCGCACGAGTATGCCCTGCTAAAGGCCCTGATGGCAAATCCGGGCCGGGCGTTTCACCGGGAAGAACTTCTTCGGCGCCTGTATCCTCGCGGAGAGGCGACGGTCATCGACCGGGTGGTGGACGTTCATATCAACAAACTGCGCCAAAAAATCGAGCCCGACCCGGCCCGTCCCCAACGGATCCTTACGATTCGAGGCACCGGCTACCGATTCGCCGACACCGTTCCAAGAGCCGATGCATAGTATCGCGTCCCACACGCGGCATTCAGGATATAGACCCTGCCGACCCGCATCAAGTGCGCGCGGCAATGACGAAACCGCGCCCGGCGTCAAGATTCGGAATTTTCTGTACCGTATTTCCGGTACACACCACCAAAAGACATCTCAAAAGCCTGGAACTGGGGGAAGCCGTGAAAAATCGACTGATCTGGAAACTGCTGTCGATCCACCTGGTCGTCATTGTCTTTGTGCTGGTCATCGTCTGGCTTTCCATCGACACCCTGGCGGCCGGATATTTTGTCACGCTGATGGAGCGGTATCACATCTCTCCGGAGCCCGCCCACGCCATGTTCGTCAACGCGGTGCACCGCTATCTTCTCTGGACCTGCCTGGCCGGCGCCGGGCTGGCCGCCCTGCTCAGCTTTCTGATGATCAGAAGGGTGCTGTCCCCGTTGACCCGCATGATCTCCATCACCGGGCGAATCGCCGGAGGAGATTTTGAAGGCCGCATCCCGGAGATCTCCACCGATGAAATCGGACAGCTGGCAAAGGCTTTCAATCAAATGGCAGAAAGTCTGGCAAAGATCGAAAAACTCCGCCGAAACCTGATGATCGACGTCGCCCATGAACTGCGCACCCCGCTGACCAACATGCGAGGCTATCTCGAAGCGCTGAAGGACGGCGTCCTTCCAGCGACGTCGGAAACCTTTGCCATGCTTCACGATGAAACCCTTCGCCTGTCCGAGCTCGCAGAGGATGTGTTGAGGCTTGCCCGGGCCGATGCCGCCAAAGACAGTCTCCAGAAAATCCCCGTCGATCTTTCCGGCCTGATTCTCCGCACGGAGGGCGCTTTTGCCACCCGGCTGGCGGAAAAGAAAATTGAAGTCACCAAAGGAAGTCCACCGTCAATTCCCGAAGTTTCTGCAGATCCGGAACGCATCGCACGGGTTCTTCGCAGCATGATGGACAATGCCGTACGGTACAGCCCGGCAGGACAACGGATCGAAATCCGCATCGAGGAGAAAGAAGCCCGCGTTCGGATCACCCTGACCAACACAGGAGAGGTCCGCAAAGAGGACCTGCCCTTTCTCTTCGAACGGTTTTTCCGGGGAGAACGGTCTCGATCCCGGGATCACGGCGGCGCCGGCATCGGTCTCGCTCTGGCAAAGGAGCTGGTGGAAGCCCACGGCGGTACGGTTGGCGCCGACAGCGACGGCTCCAAGGTGAGCATCTGGTTCGAACTGCCGACATGAGAAAGGTTGATTGGTGAAACCGTCGAATGGCCAAATGGGAAAAGGCGGCTGATCGTAGCTTCTCTTTCGGCGCACAGCGGGCTAACCCGTCAACCGATCATCGAATCGACCCATCGACCCCTCTCCTGCGCATCTTTACCGAATCTTTACATCTTCTTTATTCCCCCTTTTCCGATGATGATTATGTTGTTTCCAACGAAGGGAAAAACCGGCGTCCATTGTCGGAGAATCCGAATAAGGAGGTCCACCATGAAAACCGATATCCGAAAAACCCTTTTTTCCATCGCCTTGCTTGCGGGCGTCTTTTTCAGCACAGCGGGCTTTGCGGCGATGGAAGATAAGGAAAAACCGTCCCCTTCTGCTGATTCCGGAAGCACGAAGGCGGCCGTCTTTGCCGGCGGATGCTTCTGGTGCACCGAAGCCGATTTTGAAAAAGTCGAAGGCGTCGTCGACGCCGTATCGGGCTACACCGGAGGAAGCGTCGAGAACCCGACCTACAAGCAGGTGTCCGCCGGGACCACCGGACATGTGGAGGCCGTCAAGGTCATCTACGATCCGTCCAGGGTCAACTACGAGCAGCTTTTGTGGGTGTTCTGGCGGACCATGGACCCCACCGACCCGGGAGGGCAGTTCGTGGACCGAGGCGCCCAATACGCCGGCGCCATTTTCTATGCAACCGAAGCGCAGAAGAAATTGGCCGAAGCGTCCAAACGCCGCCTGGCAGAAAACGGCCCCTTCGAGGAGCCGATCGTCACCGAAATCCGTCCGCTGGGCCGGTTTTATCCGGCGGAAGATTACCATCAGAACTACTACAAGAAACGTTCGATCCGATATCACTGGTACCGAAGCGGTTCCGGACGGGACCAGTTTCTGGAAAAAACCTGGAACGCCTCAGCCGAGGAGATGATCGGAAAAATGAACGAGGGCAAGGTCGAAACCGGACCCAAGGCGGCGATGGACACCTCCGGGACCGCTCAGAGGATCCCAGGCATGGGCGATGCCGGAAATTACAGTAAACCGGATGTCGAAACCCTCAAAAAACGGCTCACCCCGGAGCAGTTCCGGATCACCCAGGAAAACGGGACCGAAACCCCCTTTGAAAACAAATACTGGGACAACAAGGCCGAGGGAATCTACGTGGACATCGTCAGCAGCGAGCCGCTCTTCTCCTCCACCGACAAGTTCAAGTCCGGAACGGGGTGGCCCAGCTTTACCCGGCCCCTGGCGCCTGAAAACATCGTGGAAAATACAGACAGAAGCTATTTCATGGTCCGCACCGAGGTGCGCAGCCGCCATGCAGACAGCCACCTCGGGCATGTATTCACCGACGGGCCGGAGCCGACCGGCCTGCGCTATTGCATCAACAGCGCGGCCCTGGACTTCATCCCCAAGGAAAAGCTCGAAGAAAAGGGCTACGGCCGCTACTTGAAACTGTTCGAGTAAGGCGGGGCGCCTGCGGCGCGATGGATTAAATGGTCGTGCTCATGCATGCTCCGTTGTATAGCTTTTCGTTTGACCCGTTGGGTTCGGTCAAGTATGCTCTGACAAAGGCACACCGATACCACCGCTGACCTGATCCGGTGCACCGGGGAAGGGCTTCCCGCCCGGCAGCAAAAACCCTTCTCCGCCTCGACTCGCGCACATCGCCGTTGAATCCGATCTGATGAAACCGCTCGTTCGTCGTCAGGATCGGAGGATTCCATGAGGATCGTTCTGGTTTTTCCCCCGCCCTGGAAAATTTCTTTGCCGGGAGAGCCGCAATTTCCTCCCGGCCAGGGTGAACCCGTCTCCTGCAGCCACCCGCAGATGGACGCCGATTTCATCCAGGCCCCGACCGGTCTGCTGTCCCTTGCAGCCCAGGCCATGGGCGGCGGACACGACGTGGTGGTGCTGAACCTGGCAAATGTCTGCTGGCAGAAACTGGAGGCCAGCATCCGGAAAAGGCCCGCCGACCTTTTCGGCCTCTCCTGCCTTACCGCTAACCGACGCGGCGTCTTCATGACCGCCGACTTCATACGGAAAGTTCATCCCGAGGCCGTCGTCGTTGTCGGCGGCCCCCACGTGACGGCCCTCCCTTTGGAGACCCTGGCACACTGTAATTCCATCGATGCGGTGGTGATCGGCGAAGGGGAGGAAACCTTCATGGAGATCGTCGAGCGGCTGTCGGCCGACGCCGGAATTTCCGGTATTCCCGGCACGGCCTACCGCCGGGACGGACTGGCCGTTTTCGCACCGCCGCGGCCGCCCATCGCCGATCTGGACCGGATGGTTTCTCCGCTTCAGTACTTTCCGATGCGGAAAATTCTGACTTCCCGCGGATGCCCGGGAAAGTGCACGTTCTGCTGCAGCAGCCTCATGTGGGGCCGCAAAGTCCGTTTTCATTCGGTCGAGTATGTTCTCGACATGGTGGAACGGGCCGTCAGAGGCTACCGGCAGCAGATTATCTCCTTCAAGGACGACACCTTCACGGCAGACCGCAGACGGGCGCTTTCCATCTGCGAGGGAATTCGCTCCCGAAAGCTCGATTTCGTCTGGTCCTGCGAGACAAGGGCCGACCACCTCGACGAGGAGACGATCAAGGCCATGCGGCGCGCCGGCTGCCAGCGGATCAGCATGGGCGTTGAATCCGGCTCGGAACAAATCCTGAAAAACATTCGCAAGCCCATTTCTCCGGCCTTGGTGGCCCGGACCACGAAGGCGGCCCAGAAATTCGGGATTCGGGTTCGGTATTACATGATGGTGGGAAACCGGGGGGAAACCTATGAAACCTTTCGCCGGAGCCTGGATTTCATCCGCGATTCAAGGCCCGACCAGTTTATATTCACCCAGCTTCATCTGTATCCGGGAACCGAAGAGTTCAAGGTTTTCTGTGAAAGCGGCGTCGTTACGCCGGCAATTTATTTTGAGCGCGACTTTGCCCACCTGACCTGTTTTGCCGGAAAACCGGCCGATGCCGATCGAATCTACGCCGTCGTCAAAGCCATGGAAGGAATCCAGGAGCTGTGGGCGCCGGATGCGGATGAGTGCCGGCGCATCGTGGATCGGACCGGAGGGCTGCCGGCCGCCCGCCTGGACCTTGCCAGCGCGTTGATTCAGGACGGATCGATGCAAGAAGGCGAAGCCGAGCTCCAACGGGCCAGGGAAAGCGGTTTCTGCCTGCCGGGGCGGGTCTACAACTGTCTGGCCTGCATTGCCGCAGCCCGGGGTCACATTTCAGCGGCCCAGGCCTATCTGGACAAGGCCATGGCCTGCCATCCCCATCAGGTGGTCATCGACAACATGCTTCTACTCTCGACAGAGGCGCCGGAAGACCAAAGCACATCCCGGCCGATCCGCCTCGATCCCCGCATTCGATTCGAGACCACCTTCATCCGTCAGTTTCCTGAATTTCCCGACCCCGACCCGTTCCTGGACACCCGCCTGGAAGCCTGGTGATCTCATCGTGCCGGGATGGTTTTCGTATTTCGTGCTTTCATGCAGAGTAGAAACCCTGATCCTTCCGTATATCCGCAAAATAGGCGATGTGGTCCGATGCACTGCGGTGCTCTTCGGACACCGGGCCCGCGTTTTCAACCTTGCAGCACCGGGAATCGAAGAAGATGTGATCGATGCGCGTCCGCTGCCCGGCCAGGGTTCCGGTCTCTTCTGCCTCCCGGCTGGATTCGGTGGACACCGCCCGGCAGGTGTCGGTCCAGTGACTCGGGAGGGGGGCCAGGGAGTCATCATCGGCCGGGCGGTTGAAGGTCATCAGTCGGATGATCGGCTCAGCTCCCCTTCTTTTTTTCCTGCTTTTCCTTGCGCTTTTCCTTGAGGGTCTTTGCCGGCTTCTTTTTGCTGTCTTTTTTCGTGTCTTTCGACTTTGACATCATCCACCTCCCGATCGAATCGCTACCGCGATTCGATCATGATTTCACCTGCAGTGAAAAGGATAAAGAAAGGTAGAACACAATCCCGGTACTGCACGGAATACACGCCAGGTTCCAGGCTTCGGGATAATTCCTTTCAAGGTTTTTTTATCACTACAATCACCGGGCCACAATCCATATTCTTCGTTCCCTGCCCGCCGCCAATGAGCAAACAATTTCCAATCCGACATCCGGCAGTTTCTGACCTCTGACCTCTGACCTCTGACATCAGACATCCGGTTTTCCCATCAGCTTAGCAGCTCTATTGGTCGCTTACGCTCCCAAAAACACCCGGGTCTCGGTCTCTTCTCCATATTTTTTTTTCAACCCGCCGATGTGTTGTTCGATCGCTTCTGCCGTCAGGGGCGAACCGATGGCGTCTTCCGGGCAGAGCCGGATGCAGTTGAAGCAATCAAAGCAGGTTTCCTCGAACGCCGGAAACGGATCCAGGGAAACGGCGGCCGCCGGACATTCTTCCACGCAAACCCCGCATTGTGTGCACTTTTTTTCATCCACGGCCTTGGGAACGATGTCCCAGGGCTTTCCGATTTTTTGCTTCATCTCCTCTGCATGGGTTCGGGGCTGGTAGTCCAGGTCTGAAAGTGCCAGCGGCCGGACGGAACCGTCCTGCACCCGATCGAAGATCTTCCGCGCCCAACTTCTCAGTTTGCGGTCGTCGTCGCTATCCGGCCTTCCTGCGCCGGAGGGGTTTTTCGAGCGCCACATCATGCAGTGCTCGGAGACGACCGCGGCGGCGCCGGCCAGCACGAATCCCTTTTCCGTCAGCGCCCGGCCCATCTGCCAGAGGGCAATTCCGCTGGTCACTGCGCCCCATGTCGCAAAGGGGGCGGCAGA
>CBFCZJ010000172.1:0-7870 GCA_965602445.1 uncultured Desulfobacterales bacterium
CGCGTCCAGCGTCGCCTACAGCAGTCCCTTTTCCTTCAGCCAGGACCTGGCGACGTCGGATTCCGGCTTGTGCTCCACGTCCACGGCCTTGTTCATGTTCTGCATTTCGCTCGTACTCAGGTTTTCGGCCAGGGGCTCGAGGATCTTTTCAATTTCGGGATATTTCTCCAAAACGCCTTCCCGGACCACCGGAGCAGGATTGTAGACCGGAAAATAGTTCTTGTTGTCTTCTATGTTGACAAAGCCGAAGGCGGCAATGCGGCCGTCGGTGGCAAACCCCATCCCCACATCGATCTGACCGTCTTTCAGGGCCTGGTATGCCAGGCCGTCGGACATTTTTTTGATGTTTCCAAACGGCACGTTCAAGTCGTAGACCTTGGCCAATTTTTTAAACCCGTCCGGACGGTTCCAGAATTCGGTTCCGACCCCCACTGTCAGATCTTCGGGATTCTTGTCCACATAGGCGGCCAGGTCGGATATGGAGGAAATCCCCAGTTTTTCCGCCTGGG
This sequence comes from uncultured Desulfobacterales bacterium, assembly GCA_965602445.1. Classification (GTDB taxonomy): domain Bacteria; phylum Desulfobacterota; class Desulfobacteria; order Desulfobacterales; family CAFBRK01; genus JAIPEL01. Next base: position 510 of record CBFCZJ010000172.1, read on the forward strand.
CCTTTTTCATCATCAGGGTGTAGGTGTTGTTCATCTTGACCGGCGTGAGCCAGACCAGGTCATTTTTAGCGTCTTTTTCCTTGACCCAGTCGTACACCGCTTCAGGATCGCTCATGATCTTTGGCTCGTCCTGCTTGAAGAAAACGGTGTATGCCGTTCCCGTGTATTCATAGTAAAAATCGACTTCGCCGGTGAGAACCGCCTTGCGGGCCATGTTCGTCGGCAATCCGGTCTTGAGCTCGACTTCGAATCCGTTTTTCTCCAAAAGCGCCTTGGCCATTTCGGGCAGAAGATACTGCTCGGTGAAGTTTTTCCCTCCCACGGTTATTTTTTTGTCCGCGGCCAGCCCTGGCAATGCGAAACCGAGCAAAAAAACGACCACTGCCAGGAAAGTGAAGCCTTTGATCCATGTTTTCATGTCGAACCTCCTTGCTTTGAAGATAACAACAGCTCCTCTATTTCTCTATTGACGAACCTGATATGCTGAAGTTTCACATGAGCAGTTTCCGGGTCAGCGCATTTTCCCCCCTATTCCTCGGTCATCCGCAGCCCCTTGGAGACCAGCAAGACCCGCAGCACCTCGATGAGAAAGTCTGCCAGCAGGGCAAGCAGGGTGACCGGAAGAGCCCCGGCGATGAGCTTGTCGGTCATCATCATGTTGATCCCGGTAAAGATCCAGTCTCCCATGCCGCCTGCGCCGATGAGATAGGCCAGCGCCGTTGTTCCGACATTGATGACCAGCGCCACCCTGAATCCGGTCAGGATGACGTTCATGGCCATGGGGATTTCCACCTGCCACAAGATGCCCATGGTGGTCATGCCCATCCCCTTGGCGGCATCGATGATGGAAGAGGGAACGGCATTGATCCCGGCCAGGGTGTTTCTGGCAATGGGGAGGGTAGAGTATATCGTCAGGGCGAAGATGGCGCTTTTGGCCCCGATTCCCAAAAAGGTCATGACCAGGGCCAGCACGGCCAAAGAGGGGATGGTCTGGCCCAGGCTGACCACATACATGACCACCCCCGTGTAGGCCCTGAACTTGGGCCGGGTCAGGATGATGCCTACGGCCAGGCCGATCACGGTGGCGATGGCCATGCTGACCCCGACCAGATACAGGTGCTGCCAGAGCAGCCGGACCAGTTCGGGATAGGCGTAAGGATCGCTGAAAAGGGCGACCGTACCGGTGCTCTGAAGCCCGATGCCCGCCGCAACCAGCAGCAGGGCCACGATCATGCCGTATATTTTTTTCAGGGCAGCATTCATTCGGACACCTTCTTCTGGATGAGGATCCCGGTGGGGGTCAGCACGCGCTCCACCAGGGCCATGCCCGCATCCACCAGGATCGCGAAAATCGACACCAAAAGGGCCCCTGCAATGATCATTTCCGGATAAACCCGGTCGATGCCGTTTTGGATGTACACCCCCAGCCCTCCGGCCCCGACATAGGCGGCGATTGCCGCAATGCCGATGTTCATGACCGCAGCGGTGCGCAGCCCGGCGACGATGACCGGAATGGCGATCGGGATCTCCACCTCTTTTAGCAGCTGCCACCGGTTCATGCCCATTCCCCGGCCCGCATTTCTGATGGATGGAGACACGTTTTTGATGGCGACATACGTGTTGCGGATAATCGGAAGCTGGCTGTACAGGATCAGGGCGATGATCGCCGGGGTCTTGCCCAGCCCCTGTCCGATGAGGGCCAGCACCGGCATCATCAACCCGAACAGGGCAATGGAGGGGACCGTCATCATGATGTTGGCGCCGTTGATCACCTTTTTGGCCAGCTTTTCGTTCTTGGTGATGACGATTCCCAGCGGAACGCCGATGGCCGTGGCGATGATCAAGGAGATACCGACCATGAAGATGTGCTCCCAGGTCAAAAACAGGACGTCGGCGTAATTTTGGATGATAAAATCGATTGTGCCCATCGTCGCCCTCTTTGGCTACTCTTCTTCAACGGCATAGCTCTGCCGTATCGTGTCCTGGATGTCGTCGTAGGTCACCGTGCCGATGAACCGATGATTGTCGCCGACGACGCACAGGGTCTGAAAGGAGTGCATGAGCATATAGGACAGCGCATCTCTGGCGGGAGTCCTCTTTCTTAGATGAATGGGAAATTTTTCAGCCAGCTCCTTCACCGGCCCCTTTTCGTATTTGATCATTTTTTTGGTGACGTAGCCGACGGGTTTGTCCTGATCCACGACGACGCAAAACTTTTCCTTTTTTTGCTCCATGGCATTGAGCACGGCCGACGCCGATTCCGAACCCTGGGCGATGTTTTGGGGGTCCTGATTGTACATCTCCCCCACCTTGATGATGCCCAACACCTTCAGGGCCCGGTCCGCGCCCACAAAGTCGGAGACATACTTGTTCTTGGGCTGGGTCAGCAATATTTCGGGCCGTTCGTACTGCACGAGCCGGCCCTCTTCAAAAAGAGCGATCTTGTCCCCCATCTTGATGGCCTCATGAATGTCATGGGAGACGAAGGCGATGGTCTTTTTGAGCTTTTCCTGGACCTTCAGGAATTCATCCTGGATCTGCTCGCGGTTGATCGGATCGATGGCGCCGAACGGCTCGTCCATGAGGAGGATTTCCGGATCGGCCGCCAGGCCCCGGGCCACCCCGACCCGCTGCTGCTGTCCTCCGGAAAGCTCGGCCGGATAGCGATCGCGGTAGATTCCAGGATCCAACCGGACCATGGTCAACAACTCATCGATCCGGTCGTCGATTTTGTCTTTGGACCAGCTAAGCAGCCGGGGAACCACGGCGATGTTGTCGGCGATGGTCTTGTTCGGGAAAAGCCCGATGTCCTGGATCACATACCCCATCTGCCTTCTCAATTGCACCGCATCCATTTCCATGATGTTCTGGCCGTTGACTTCAATGGTGCCCCGGGTGATGGTTTCCAGCCGATTGGTAAGCCGCAGCGTCGTGGTCTTGCCGCATCCGGAGGGGCCTAAAAAAATAACGATCTCACCTTTTTCGATCGTAAAGGTGACATCTTCCAGGGCGGTGACGGCATCTTGCCCCTCGCCGAAAATCTTGGTCAGATGATCGTAGTTGATCATTGGGGGTTCCCCTCCTTGGGGTATTTAAGAACAACGGATTCGACTTTTTTCCAAATCACTCATGTGAAACATTTCTATCGAAAATATACGCTGCTTAACGATATATCAAACCCGGCTGCTTTCATGATTTTACAGTGGTTCATTAAAACCTAAATGATTTGGTGTTGGGTGTCAAGGAAACGAGGTTGCATCCGGGGATTTGGGCCTTATTGTTTGGGCATGGGGAAATATCCCCTAATAGAGTACAATACTCTATTCTCCCTCCTTAGCCCCGGCGCTAACCCCCGCCGGGGCTTCTTTTTATAGGGGGTGTCGTATTTTCGTTCCGTTTCGTCTGCACCGGTTTGCCCGCGACGATAAACCCTGTCCCGATGCAAGGCTGTTTGACACCCCCTATATGAAAAAAAAGGCGGAAAACCGACCGGTTTTCCACCTTTTGTCAATGAATCGGCCCCACGGGCCGAGCGGTCACACGCCTCAGGTGCCGCCGAAGCCGACGGTCACCTTCGCCCCTTCCACGATCACGGGCACCACCCGCCGTCCGTTGGACAGCTTGAGCATTTCCGTTAGCTTTTCAGGGTCCTTTTTGACGTCGACGTATTCGTGGTCCTTGTGCGCCTCACGGGCATCGCGGGTATACGGTCAGCCCGACTTTCCGTATATTCTCGCCCTTCCTTCCATGGGTCCTCCTGTCTTTTCGGCGGCCGGCCTTTCGTCTTTGCCGCAGACCGCCGACGTTTCGGGTCAACCCGCGCTGGGTACAATGGTGTAGAGATACTCGCCGATCATTTTGCCGAAATCCATGGGCAGCGTCCGGTCCGAAGCGCCCATGGTCCAGGCGGCGCCAAAGGGGTTGGTCGTGCTCGACAGCACCTTTTCGTGCACGACCTGCTGAGTCGACCCGTCGGTCAAACGGACCAACACCTTCATGTAGGATGCGCCGGCAAACGCCCCGCCCCAGAACCTTGCCGCAGCGCTGGCGATCCGCAGGTCGACGACTTCCATGTCCACAAAAAGACTCTTTCCAGGCAATGCGGCACCGCTTTCTTCGGTTACCGCCCGGTAGGCGTTTTTCGCTTTCAGATGGGACATCAGGGCTGTTTTGCATTCAAAAACGGCTTCCGGGTAATCTTTGCGGACACCTTCGCCGGCATCGAAACGACGGATCACGATGTTGTCGAACCGGCCCGAAAGCGGTGGAAGCTGCTGCACCTCCTCTAAAGATCCTAGTTCAACCTCCTCGACATCCGGCATCGATTTGACCGGCTCGGTATCGGTGGGGGCAGGACCGCTCGCACAGGAAAGAAAAAAGAGCAGCGACAGGATCAGGATGCAGCAAATACAGCAGCGGTGAATGGATCTTGGCATGGTTCCGTTCCTCCCTTTTGAATGGCTCAGTCACATGGTATGGGGACATGTTCGGAATATACCATAAATCCAACCGCTTCGCTACCCGAGCCAGAGGCGTTCTACTGCCCCGGCAAAGCCCGCGCAGCGGACGAACCATTGTGATGGGGCGCCGGTCGCATCGACCGTTGGAGGAACGCGCTCTGTGGCCTCTGACCGCGGGCGGCCACGACGGCGCGTGGCCCTTTATTTTTGGACTTTGACGGAACCCTGGAGGCGTTCCGCGACATGAAGCAACACACCGGTGGTCAACGCTTCTAACTGAGATGATAGGCGTCTTTTGTCGAGAAAGAGAAGGCGAGCATCGAATACATCTGCTCGTCGAAGGGATAGTCCCAGCAGCCCCTCATGCGGCGGATGTCTCCGCCGAAGCGCGTCTTGAACCGGTACAGTCCGTGCATCGGGTGCTCGGGCCGGTCGGCCGGGGGGATGCCGAAAAAATCGAACCACCGGCAGCCGCCGGCCTTGGCGTCCATGATTGCCTTCCACAATACGGGGTAGGCGGCCGTCTGCTTTCGGCCCTCTGCAGACGATGCGCTGAAAAGATAGGTTGCCTGGGAAGACGGCGCGTGAAATGCAAAAATGCTGCCGGCCAGAAGCTCACTGTTTCGAAACGCAGCGTAGAGACGTATCCGCGGCTGCCGGCCTCTGGCCGCGGCAAAGAGCGCGTCGAAATATTGGAGGCTTTCAAAGGCGATGCCTTTTCGCTCAGCCATCTGCGTATAGAGCCGGTGCCAGTCGGGCAGAAGTTCCGGCCCCCGGCGCTCTATGCGCACGCCCCGGCGAAACGCCGAACGCACGCAATAGCGCGCCTTTTTGTGCATGTCCGAAAGGATCCGCGAAGCGGGTCGATCCAAATCCAGAAGCACGGTGTCCGGGGCTTGCATGTCCGTCGGTGCCTTGTGAAGATTCCACCTGCGGCATCCGAAGTTCATTCGAAGTTCGCGGATTCGCGGTTCGGGCGGCTGACCGGATTGCGCGCCGCTCTTTTCTCCTGGCCCATAGGGGCTCGGCCACGGCAGATCGTAGCGAAGAAAACGGCATTCGTCCGGGAGACGGGATCGAATTTGTTCCGACACCTTCTCCAGGAAAGGACCGTGCTGTTCGGGGGGCAGGTCGATGTCCGGGCCGTGGGGGATGTAGCCGAAGCCGGCCTTTTCTGCGCAGGGTCGGTGCACCAGCACCAGCGGCGACGTGCGGCCCTGGTAGTCTATCCAAAAAGTCTGCGTCTGGTAGCCCCTTTGCTGTTTGAACCGGGCCCAGAACGCGCTTTGAAAAAGATTCGAGTCGAACGGGAAGTTTTCCGGACGAACTTCGACGACACGTGGCATGGAGGACGGTGCGGCTCCTTTCTACAGACAGCTTCGCTGTCGACCGGTTTATGTGTTGCTATTCGTCGAAAAGTCGTACGATGGTGCGGCCCCGGTGCTTGCGCTCCTTCATCTTCTGGATCGCGCCGTCGAGCTCCGGAAGCCCGATTTCCGTGACGAGCCCTTCTGGATGGTCGATTTTCCATTCACCGGCGAGCCTTTCCCAAACCTTTCTCCGGGCGGGCATGGGACAGTTCTGGGAGTCGATGCCGTAAAGGGTAACGCCTCGAAGAATGAAGGGAAACACATTGATCGGCAGCTCGGCGGAGGCCACATTGCCGCAGCAGGCGACCGCCCCGTGAAGGTGGGTGGATTTTAAGGTGGTGGCCAGAATCTCTCCGCCGACGGTGTCGACGCTGCCGGCCCAGCGCCCTTTTAACAGGGGCCGGCCGCTGTCATCGGACGCCTCCTTGACGCCGATGACTTCCGCCGCGCCAAGGGACTGTAAAAAAGCCGCCGCATCGGCCCGGCCGCTGACCGCGGTCACCTGGTATCCGAGCCGGGAAAGAATCGAAACCGATAGACTTCCCACCCCTCCCGACGCTCCGGACACCAGAATATTTCCGTCCTCCGGAGCGATGCCGTGTTCCATCAGCCGCAGGACCGACAACCCCGCGGTGAAACCCGCGGTCCCATAGGCCATGCTTTCTCTCAAGGAAAGACCGTCCGGCAGGGGCACCACCCAGGCGGCCGGCACCCGGATGTACTGGCCGAAACCACCGTCGGTATTCATGCCAAGATCGTAGCTGGTGACGATGACCTCGTCTCCGGCCTTGAATTCGTCCCCGCTGCTTTCTACCACCAGCCCGGCGGCATCGATGCCGGGGGTGTGCGGGTATTTGCGGGTGACGCCTTTGTTTCCGGTCGCAGACAGCAGGTCTTTGTAGTTCAGGGAGGAATAGCGGACCTGCACCAAAACCTCCCCGGCCGGCAAATCCTGAATCGACCGCTCGCGGATCGATCGCGTATATCGGCCGTTTTCATCCTCAGCAACCACCATTGCCTTGAAGGTTTTTTCTCCTGTCATCTTTTCCTCCTGTAAGTTGAAACGCCCGGCGGCCGACGCTCAGGCCCATTACACCTCGAGGGTGCTTCGGATCTCATGCCAGCGAACCTGGGAAATGGGCTTTAAATCCTTCAGATCGCCGATGGGGATAAAACCGACGGTCGAACTGGGGACATAAAAGCAGTTCATTCCCTTCAGGGGCCCCTCGTTGAGAATCCCCCCGTCGCAGACGGCAACCTTCTTGCCGGCCAGCTTCTTGGCTTCGGCATTGTAGTCGAACTCCTTTGAAGGCTCGAAGATGGCTTCGTAAAACATGCAACCCCCTTTTTTAAAAAAAGCGCTGTGCTTCGGCTGAATCAGCGCGCTGTACCCATCGGCCGCACTGGCAGCCGCATCCCGAAACAAAAAAGCCCGCCGTCCCTGCGGGCCTTGTCTCATTCACCATAATGCGAATTTTTAGAAAGTCAACAAAGGCAGGTTCTTCGCCGACTTTGCATGGACATGCTTGAA